>DNHK01000183.1 GCA_003485905.1 Gammaproteobacteria bacterium
GCTAGCTGCTAAAGCAAAGGGCATCCGCGGCCAATTGCGCGTCGGTTTGCTGCCCAAGCGACACGAATCATCGAGTAAACAGGCAAGCTCCAAACGAGCCGCCAGACCCTCCGGTAGCGGTACATCCAACGCCGAACGCAGCTGGTCGTCAGTTTTTAAGACGCTCTGTCGAAAAGCCTCTAGCTCAGAATCATGCCGCCAAGCCTCTCGAAATTCTGGATCGGCCGTGTGCGGATCTTCCAAACATTTACGCCTAAATGTTAATTTATCCATGACTCACCTTACCATTTCCACTTTCTTCTAAAATTGCTCTTAACTGTGTTTAGCTCTAAACACTCTGGTCATCACAGCACTGGCACTAATCTCAAGGATACTGGCAATTTCGTCGCAACTAAAACCACCTAAGACCTGCAATACTAACGGTTCTCTATATTGTCCACCGATAGACGCCAGAGCTTTTTTTAAAGCCGCTGATTCAGGCGCAGAGGCATCAATACCTTCGGTACTTGCGATAGAGTCCATGTTCTCTATATCCGAATAATCGAGTTGCTTTCGTTCGAATTGACGCGCGTATTCCCTACGAAATATTGTGAACAACCAAGCTTTCGCAGCACCTGCCTCGCGTAAATTATCGATCCCCTTCCACGCCCTTAGCAAAGTTTCCTGGATGACTTCTTCCGCCATCAATCGATCACGGCATTTCCAATGGGCATATCGATATAAATCAGTCGAATGCGCCTCAACTAGTAGGCTATATTTTTGTTGTTTATTCATATGCGCATACAGACCGTTGTATCGCTTGTTTAATTGCAGATTTTACATAAAAAACTAATAATTAATTCAAATGATTTTGTAACAATTCTAACAAATACTCAGGCTGATCAACGTGAATCCAATGCCCAGCATCTTCAACCGAAATAAATTCCGACTCTGGAAAGTAATCTCTTACCACTGGGCCAGCTGAAGCTTTTACATAATCTGAGTTTTTCCCATAAATCATTGCAACCTTCCCCTCGTACTGGCGCGCTTCAACAAGTGCCGCGGGAAAACCAATAATATCGTCCATATATTCGATAAGGACTGGAAGATTCAAACGCCAAGTCAGCTCGCCGTCTGCGGCAAGTACATTTTGCATAATGAATAATCGTGTCGAATCATCAGGAATCCCTTTCTTTAGTTTTGATTCAACCTGAGAACGCGAACTGCACTTGGTCATATCAACCGCGAGCATCGCATTTAACATTTCGCTGTAACTATGGGTATAAGTTACTGGAGCAATATCCAGAACAGCGAGTGATTTTACATGCTCGGGATATAGTAATGCTGCCACCATCGACGCTTTACCCCCCATACTATGCCCAACAATATCCGCCTGCTTTAATCCGGCCGAGTCCATAAAGCGCACCAAATCCATAGCCATCGCCTCATAGCTCATAATATCCATGTGTGGGGATTTACCATGATTGCGCATATCAACGGTATACACCTTCCGCTTTTCGGCTAGTTTTCGTGCCATTGCTCTCCAATTAACCGAAGAGCCAAATAAACCATGCACTATAACCAACGGTGCCGCCGGGCTGTCAGTTTCACCAAACTCTTGAAAATAGAGCGCCATAAATCACTGTTCTAAATTATCGATAAGATATAGAGCATGCCTAGCAAACTAATCATCGTCAATGCTCGTTAATAACCATAGAATACGCGAATGGGTATTGAGTTAGTGATTTTATTCTTAGTCGGGTGTGTCGGCGGCTTTTTAAATGTTATGGCCGGAGGGGGCTCCTTGTTAACAGTCCCCATCATGATTTTTATGGGAATCCCGGGGCCAATTGCGAACGGAACAAATCGAATTGCAATCATCGCGCAAAACATCGCCGCTGTTTCTGCCTTCGCAAAACAAGGTTTTGCAAATTTCAAACTCAGCTTAAGTCTGGCTTTAGCGGCAATTCCGGGTGCTGTTCTGGGTGCCTGGGTCGCGGCTAATATGCCAGAACAAGACTTCAATACTTTGCTTGCCATAATCATGGTGCTGGTAATGGTCGTTATGTCGATAAAACCGGGTAAGAAAAACACCCAAGCAAAACCCGGCTATATTCCATCCAAAAACCAACTGATTGCAGGCCATCTATTAATGATAGGCGCAGGCTTTTGGGGAGGATTTATTCAAATCGGCGTCGGTTTTATTATGATGCCAATACTCCACCGCGTTATGGGGCTGGATTTAGTTACAACCAACAGCCACAAAGTGTTTATCGCGTTAGTGTATACAATCGTTGCCTTATTTGTGTTTGCAAGCCAACTTCAACTTTACTGGATGCATGGCATCGTCCTAGGAGTAGGGATGGCTGCTGGGGGGATATTTGGGGCACGCTTTCAGGTACAAAAAGGCGAGAAATCAATTAAGTGGGTGCTCAATATTGTTTTGATCGGATTTATAATCAAACTGCTATTTTTCTAATCGCCCGTATTGCTATCCATCCGACCCAGAGCGATTTCAAGACCAAGTCTCTAACTACGAGGAATCGCGCAGTAAAACTCGCTTGTGTCGTCTTTACGAGACGATCTCGTCAAAAAACCCTTTTATCTTATCGCCCCATGAGCATTCCTTTGGGCTATGTTTACTGCCGCCCAATTGAATCGATTCCTGCAATTGCCCCAGCAAATCTTTTTGTTCCTTGGTTAAATTGATTGGCGTCTCAGCAGATATTTTACAATACAAATCTCCAGTATGACCATGCCGAACATTAGTAACGCCTTTACCCCGTAAACGAAACACCTTACTGGATTGTGTACCTGCGGGAATTTTAAGTTTGGCGCGACCATCGAGAGTAGGCACTTCTAACTCACCCCCCAAAGCCAATATTGCGAAGGCAATTGGTACATCACAGTGCAAGTCATCACCTTCACGTTGAAATAACTTGTGCGATTTTAGCGAAACCTGAACAAATAAGTCTCCAGACTGAATCCCGGCACCACCACTTTCACCTTCACCAGTTAA
>DNHK01000228.1 GCA_003485905.1 Gammaproteobacteria bacterium
ACGTCGATTGAGCCAGATGATGGCGGTGCAGCTGAAATCGGTTCGGTGTCATACGTTCGGGTTGCAGTGCCAATTCCTTTACGCGCTGAATTTGATTTCGCGTGGAGTTCGGAGCTTGGGAATGCAGTCCTTGGCACCCGGGTGCGGGTGCCATTTGCACGGCGAACCTTAGTGGGAGTTGTCACAGAGATTGATATATCTACAGCAGTGGCAAAGAGCAAGATTAAAAAAGTGATTGCTCGACTGGATGCTCAAAGCATTTATTCCTCTGAATTATGGAACAGTTTGCGGTGGGCTTCTAACTATTACCAAGCTCCGCCAGGGGAAATGCTATTTGCAGCATTACCAAAATTGTTGCGTGATGGAAAAGCTACTGATCCAGAGGGCGAGACATGGTACACCGCGAATGATCTTGGAAGCGTGGATTCTTTGCAGCGCGCACCCAAACAACGTCAGTTGCATACCTTTTTATTGGAGCGAGGCGCGGTCGGAGCAAATGCTACCATTCTGAATGCAAGCATGCAGGGTTGGCGCACAGCGTTGCGTGAACTACTAAATAAAGAGTTGATAAGAAGCGAACAACGTTCAATCGAAATTTCGGTTAATGAAAAACCTTTGCGTCTTATTGATCTAAATGACTCACAACAAGTCGCTGTAAAAGCGATAGCGCAGGTAGGCCAGTCTTATTTTCCGTTTTTGCTACATGGAACAACCGGTAGCGGCAAAACTGAAGTCTACTTTGACGTGATGGACCAGGTGTTGGCGTGTGATCAGCAAGTTTTGCTGTTAGTTCCGGAAATTGGATTGACGCCTCAACTCATGGAGCGCGTTGCAAGCAGATTTTCTTGTGCGGTGGTCATGCTGCACTCGGGCCTAAGTGACAAAGAGCGACATCTTGCGTGGGCTCAAGTGAACCAGAATACCGCTCGTATTGTAGTGGGCACACGATCAGCGGTATTTGCGCCAATGAGGGCTCTAGGGCTTATTGTTATTGATGAAGAGCATGATGCTTCTTTCAAACAGCAAGATGGGGTTCGGTACAATGCTCGTGATTTTGCGATTTATCTTGCACGTCAATGGGATGTGCCAATCATTCTAGGCTCCGCCACACCATCGCTAGAGAGTTTATCGAACGCAAAGCGGGGTCGATATCAGTACTTGAGCCTAAAGCGCCGCGCTGGCGGTAGTAAACTGCCAGATGTCGAAATTATTGATATGCGAAAGGCACCGGTAGAGAACGGTATTAGTCTGCAGATGATAACGGCTGTTAGTGAACGCTTGGTTCGCGGGGAGCAGTCTTTGCTGTATCTCAACCGTCGTGGATACGCCCCGGTCATTTATTGTAATAGCTGTAACGAGGGTGCTAAGTGTCACCGGTGTGATGCTTACTTAACCTTGCATAAGTCTCGCCAGCAGGTCCGCTGCCACCACTGTGGTTATCAAGGTGTGTTTAACACTGAGTGCAGCAACTGTGGTGAATCTGGTTTATCGTCAATAGGCGAGGGCACTCAGCAGCTAGAGCAGGTATTAGAAGAAAGGTTCCCCAATGCCACAGTAATGCGGATCGACAGAGATAGTGCTGGCAGCGAATCCAAGCTAGTTGAGATGTTGGACGCGGTGCAGTCTGGAGCTGTAGATATCATTTTGGGAACGCAAATGTTATCGAAAGGACATGATTTCCCTAACGTGACTTTAGTGGGCGTTCTCAACGCAGACCAAGGCTTATTTAGCAGTGACTTTAGAGGGGCAGAGCACTTATTTCAGCAACTCGTGCAAGTCGCTGGCCGTGCAGGGAGGAGGCAGGTAATGGGGCAGGTGTTAATTCAAACAGCGGTACCAGACAATCCATTCTTTGGGTTTGTGGCAGCACATGATTTCGATAGTTTTTCCGAGTTACAGCTTAGCGAACGGGAGCTCTTACGTTACCCACCGTACGAGCAAGCGGTTCTGTTTCGGGCTGAATCAAATTTTCCAGGTAACGGCTTGGGTTTTTTACACAAAGTGCGTACTTGGCTAAAACAGAGAATTGGGGAAAGGGCAGTTCGTATTTACGACCCAGTGCCCAGTCCAATGGAGCGTCGCGCGGGCCGTTATCGTGCTCAATTGCTATTGTTGGGCGCCGATCGTAAGTATATTCGCGAGTTGGTAGGTGACTGCTGTGCAATGCTTGAAACTGATAGGGCTTCGAGAAAAGTTCGGTGGTCAGTCGATGTTGACCCTGTCGATACATATTAGGCGTTGAGTAAATCGAAAACGTATAACAAATAGGGCTAGCCTTGAGACAAATCTATGCGTCACAAGGTAGAATCGCGCTTAATTATTCTAGCTGGCGAATACGTTAGTACATTGAAAGATACTTTACAGGGCCTCTTTTCCACCGCGTTAGAAAATCTCGTTTCCAGTGGCGTTCTGGATGATGTTAAGTCGATAGAAATATCATTTGAGCAATCCAAGTCAAAGGAGCACGGAGATTTTGCTACAAATATCGCTATGGTTCTTGCCAAACGGGCGGGCATGTCGCCTCGTGAACTAGCACCTAAAATAATAGCGGCGCTTCCCGAGAGTACGGAAATAGCGAAATTAGAGATTGCCGGACCTGGATTTATAAATATTTTTATCGATCATGGCGTCAAGTTTGATGTGATTCAGCGCATTCAACAACAAGCTGAGGCTTATGGGCATAGTCAATCTGGTGGCGGGCAAAAGATTTTACTAGAGTATGTGTCGGCTAACCCAACAGGCCCACTGCATGTAGGGCATGGGCGAGGTGCCGCTTACGGAGATACATTGTCTCGGTTACTTTCCGCAGTCGGGTACGTGGTGCATAAGGAATATTATGTAAATGATGCGGGCCGCCAAATGGACATCTTGGCAACAAGTGTTTGGTTGCGTTATTTACAGGCGATTGGAGAGAAATTTACTTTCCCCGCGAATGCCTATCAAGGTGATTACGTCACCCATATGGGTGACGAATTGAAAGAACGCTTTGGCGAGCAATATCGAATCGATAGTGCACAATTATTAAGCTCGACTAAATCATTTGAAGATGAAGTGGCGTTGGACGGATTAATTTCTGCTGCAAAAAACGCAACTGCCGATGACTATAAGGCATTTTTTGATGTTGGTTTAAATACATTAGTTGATGATATTCGAAATGATTTAGAAGGTTTTGGGGTTAGTTATGATGAGTGGTTCTCTGAACGATCACTTTTTATAGATAATTCGATTCCGCAAGCGATAGATACGCTTACAGAGCTTGGTTATATTGAAGATAGGGGCGGTACCTTATGGTTTAAGTCTTCAGAGTTTGGTGATGAGAAGGATCGTGTTGTGGTGCGTGAAAACGGGATGCCCACCTATTTTGCATCTGATATTGCATACCACTTAAATAAGTTTAGTCGTGGATACACTCGCTGCATTAATATTTGGGGAGCGGATCACCACGGCTATATACCAAGGGTGAAGGCAGCACTTCAAGCTAGTGGTCAAGACCCGGAACGTTTGACAGTTTTGTTAGTTCAGTTTGCTTCCCTTTACCGGAGCGGAGAGAAAGTCTCAATGTCTACACGTAGTGGACAATTTGTCACGTTGAGAGAATTACGTGATGAAGTTGGGAATGATGCTGCGCGATTTTTTTACGTTCAAAGAAAATCAGAGCAGCACATGGATTTTGATTTGGATCTGGCGAAGTCGCAAACAAACGAGAACCCGCTCTATTACGTTCAATACGCACATGCTCGTATTTGTAGCGTATTTAGGCAAGCCACCGAGCGAGGCATTGACTATGATTCATCAGTTGATGGGCTTTCTGAGCTACTGCAAGATGACAATGAGCAACAATTAGCGGCAAAATTGGCTGCTTTTCCCGAGCAGATTCAGATTGCCGCCGATAACTTCGAGCCTCATCAGATCACCTATTATTTACGGGAACTAGCGACGTTGTTCCATCGTTACTACAATTCCAGCAATTTTCTTGATGCAGAGCCTGCGGTCAGAAATGCTCGTTTAGTGATGGTAGCAGCGTGTCGGCAAGTATTATTAAATGGTTTAACGCTTATCGGTGTGCAAGCACCGGAAAAAATGTAGTCGCTAGAACCAAGTTAAACGCGAGCATGGTAAAAAGAAAACGTAACCGAAGGCAAACTCAAAAGTCTGGCAGTATAGGGCGGGCCAACCGAGGATCTATGAAGTCAATATTAACATTAGCTGTTGGGATAGGTTTAGGTATTACATCGGTAAAATATTTTCAAGATGGAGATGCTTTGATTCTAGATGAGGATTTTGGAAGTGGTATAAAGAATTTGCTTGATTCCAGATCTGGAAGCACTGAAAGTTCAGAGTCAGATCCGAGCCGTGATGATGGAGAAGGCTCACCCGTTGTATCTGATAAAGAATTTACTTTTTGGGAGACCTTGCCAGAGATGGAGCAGATCTTGCCGGAGGATCTTTCTGAAAGTGATGCGATTAATGTGTCGGATAAAAAGTATGTGTATTTTCTTCAGATTGCGTCATTTGCAAGCGAGCAAGATGCCGACGGTTTACGCGCCAGATTGGCGCTTGCTGGGTTTGAAACCTTTTCACAGCGGGTAGAAGTTGATGGTACAGGAACGCGTTATCGCGTTAGAACCGCAACTTACGATAGTCGGCGTGCCACAAAAAATTTACAACAGGCCCTTCAGAGTGAAGGGGTTAATCCCATCACTATTCGATTAGATGCAAGTTAACTGGCGTATACGAATCTGAACAGTATTGTTGCAAGCGGCTAAACGTACTTAAATAAATTGTAAGTATTGCTATCGAAAAGATTCTCCAGAATCCCCAATTATTTAATCTAATTAGCTAATAAATGTATGTTTTGTCAGGTCTTTAAGGGAAGTCACAAGCCGGATCATTTCCTGTATTTACCTCTGGATTACGATCAGTCGAAACTTCCGACTACCTTGCAGAGTTTGCTTGGCGAGTTGCAAATGGTGGTGGAGTTTGAATTGACACCGGATAAAAAATTGGCGATAGCTGATGCTGTTGAAGTGATTGCCCAGTTAAGTGATCGTGGCTTTTATTTGCAGATGCCGCCTGGGGATAAAACTCCGGAAGATTTTTCCCAGTAATAGAGCAAAAAACTATGGTTTTTCTGCACGAAGGAAAAGAATTTGCGACTGATAAGCTCGGATATCTAAAAAATCATCTGGAATGGAGTATCGAGCTGGGCGAGGCAATGGCCGCAGCAGATGGGCTGAATTTGACCGAGGATCACTGGGAAGTGATTAACTTTTTGCGTGAGTACCATGAAGACTATCGCGTGGCCCCACCTATACGTATGTTGGTGAGAGCCATTCGTCAGGCATATGGTCCGAGCAAAGGAAATAGCCGTTATTTATATGCGTTGTTTCCAGATGGCCCGGCGAAGCAAGCTTCAAAATACGCCGGGTTACCCAAGCCAAAACATTGCGTTTAAGATTGGAGCGATCTTATGCTTTGGCTGTCATTTTGGTAGATTGAAAATTACGCTTCAGCAAAGTTCAGTTATCTACCTACAAGCAGGCGAATTCCTTCTAGTTTCTTTATTTTCGCCATTGAACCGGATTCAAAAGGCTTCTCCCCATCCGCAAGTTCAGCTGCCCAGTCCGTGCCGGACCAATTTACCGTGCCGGCTTGCTCGGCACTAATTGCTTCGACGACTTTCACTGATTGTCCTATTGCATCATTTCCCGCTATGGCACCCGGTTTATCTTGCCACTTTTTTATCACAGGGTAGAGTGCTAAAGAGACCGAGATCGACGCAATCAAGAATATTGCTGCCGATGCCGTCCACGACAATTCAGGCATCAGCACCCCGCTAGCGGATGCGATAAAAGCACCCAACCCAAAAAACATGAACCAAAATACTGACAACTGCATTATCAACAATTCTATGCCAAGGAATGCTAGCCCCAGCAATAAGAAAAACAGCGTTGGTGACATACTTACCTCCTTATCAAGCTCTGATTATAGCGACTGACTTCTATCAACTTGAGCCTTGAGCGTTTCGAAAGCGGTAAATGCTTTACTTACCACCGAAGTAACATCTGAACCATCGGTCGGAAGTAAAGCAACCGTGCCTTCACGTGCTAGCTTTTCAAACGCCGCTATGTATTGTTCTGATAGTTGTTGCGCCACAGCCGTTGTGCCACCTTCAGTGTTGATCGCGGCTGAGATAGTTTTTATGGCAATCGCGCGGGCGCCCGCTTCAATTTCGACAGACTCCGCATTACCTTGTGCCCGAAGAATTTGGGCTGCTTTATCACCTTCTGCTTGGTTGATTTCTGCTTGTCGATAGCCTTCTGAGGTAAGCACGGCCACGCGACGCTCACGTTCGGCCGCCATTTGTTTTTCCATCTCTTCCAGTATCGTCCCTGGCGGAGAAATATCTTTTACCTCGTAACGTAACACTTTTGTTCCCCAAGCCTCAGATGCCAGGTCTATCGAATGAGTCACCATTGCGTTAACGTTTTCGCGAGACTCAAAGGTTTCATCCAGGCTGAGTTTGCCAATTTCTGCACGCATGGTAGTTTGCGCCAGCTGCAATATGGCAAATGTTAGATTCGCGACACCGTAAGAGGCCGCGCGTGGGTCCATGATTCTCAGATACAGCACCCCGTCGACTCCCAGTGCAACATTATCTTTGGTGATCGCTTGTTGGGCTGGCACATCGATCGCAAATTCTTTTAGAGAATGCTTGTAAGCGACACGGTCTACAAATGGAATCAGCAAGTGAATACCGGCCTCCAGCGTGCCACAGTATTTACCCAAGCGTTCAATAATATAGGCTTCGTTTTGCGGAACTATGCGAATAATATTCCTGAATATTAGAATCAGGATGATCCCGGCTACGATTAAAAAAGGCAGGTTGTCCATGTCAACTCCTAGCGTTCGTGATGTTAACTAATTCCTATTTACTATACCGCATGCTTATCTGCTGAATAGGGTAAACACATGTTTATTTAATTGTAATTGAATGTCGGTAATGATTGTCTAGGGGCCATTCTGCTTGAAAGGACTATTTATTTTGGTAATAGAAGTTTGAGTTCGTCTTGGCTAAAACCTGCTTTTATGCGTCCCTCTTTATTAAACGGCCCTCGAAGCTCGCCGTGCATATACTGTTTGATTAGCTCGCGAAACGTACTGTCCGCCGGTAAATCGCGTTTTTGGCAAAAATATTGATACCATTTACTGCCTATCGAGACGTGCTCTATTTCCTCCTGATAGATGAGCTCAAGTATTTTTGCGGGCTCTTTATCTCCGCAGCGTGTTAATCCTTCTATCATTGGGGGGCTGACGTCCAGCCCTCTTGCCTCCATGACCCTTGGGACAAGAGCCATCCGCACCAAAATATCGTGATCAGTGTGCACCGCCATATCCCATAGTCCATTGTGCGCGGGTAGATCGCCGTAATTCAGGTTATGTGCATTCAGATATCCGCACACAAGCTCAAAGTGGCGGGTTTCATCGCCGGCTACGTTTACCCAGTCATCATAGTATTGTTTAGGTTGACCAGTAAATCGGTACACGGCGTCCCACGCCAAGTTGATAGCGTTAAATTCTATGTGTGCAACGGCGTGCATCAGACTTAAGCGTCCATGCTCGGTGCCGAGGCCGCGGCGTTTAAGTTCGCGCGGGTGCACTAGTTGCGGCCTTGTCGGCCTACCAGGATTAACCAAACGGGAAGGCTTGAAAGTCTTGTCTAAAAAGGTTTCATTCTCACGCCAGGCCCGTTTTGTAGTTTGGCTGAGTGTACATTTGAGCTTAACGGTGTCTGCTGTTAAAACCTTGTAGGCAAGTTGATGCAAGTTATCAGCAGACGCGATCATCCAATAGAACCGCAACTAACCCGTTCAAGGCCAGCAATGTCACGATGGGTTGCGATGTCCTTGAATCCCGCATCGCTGAATAATTTTCGAACTGCAGCACCTTGCTCAAAACCATGTTCGACCAATAAATGACCTAATGGTTGCAGGTAAGCCTTGGATTGATTGACTATTTTATGTATATCATCGATACCTTCGGGCCCGGCGGTCAGGGCGTCAATGGGTTCAAACCGAAGGTCTCCTCGAGCGAGATGCGGATCGTCAGTGGCGATATACGGTGGGTTCGTAACAATAATACTAAAACGTTGCTCATCAAGCTGGCTAAACCAGTCGCTCTCAATAAATGTAATATTTGTGACCCCAATATTATCGGCGTTTCTACGGGCGACAGCCAGTGCGTCGACTGATACGTCTACAGCAATGATATCTGTTTGTGGCAGCTCATGAGCCAATGAAATAGCGATTGCGCCACTGCCTGTGCCCAAATCCGCAATGGATTGTGATTCTGAGGTAAAAGCTTGCTCGGATACTATTTGCACGACGAGTTCTACCAAAATTTCAGATTCCGGGCGTGGAATTAATACGCTGGGATTAACTTCGAAGTGATGCTCCCAAAAAGCGCGCTGACCAATAATGTAAGCTACCGGTTCTCCAGCACTTCTGCGCTGTAGGTGCGCCCGAAATGCTAAAGTTTGTTCAGAGGTTATTAGCCTGTCTCCATGCGTGATAAGCCAAGCGGAGTTTTTACTTAATATTTGGCCAAGTAGTATTTCGCAATCTTCGGCAGCGGAAGGGCTCTGGTCTTTGAGTTGTATCTGACCTTCTCTTAGCAGTTCTTTTAGCTTGATCAAGAGTCCGCTAAAGCCGCTAGCTGATCGGCTTGATATTCCGCGCTCAAAGGGCCTATAACCTGGCTTAAATCACCTTGCATAATGTCATCCAATTTATACAGGGTGAGGTTTATTCGGTGATCAGTTACTCGGCCTTGCGGGAAGTTATAGGTACGAATTCTTTCTGAGCGATCACCGCTGCCAACAAGATTCCGACGAGTCTCTGCTTCCTCGGCTTGCTGAGCATTCCGTTCCGCATCTAGTAAGCGCGATTTAAGCATCGACATCGCGCGTGCTTTATTTTTGTGTTGGGAGCGCTCATCTTGACACTCCACAACCACGCCGGTGGCGAGATGGGTAAGCCGCACTGCAGAATCTGTTTTATTCACATGCTGCCCACCGGAGCCGGAAGCGCGGTACGTATCGATCCGTATTTCACTTGGATTTATTTCCATTTCATCAGAAATTTCATCTGCTTCGGCCAAAATTGCAACCGTGCAGGCAGATGTGTGAATTCGACCTTGGGTTTCGGTTTCGGGTACACGTTGTACACGGTGCGCACCAGATTCAAATTTTAATTTGGAATAGGCTCCGCGACCTTCAATTCTGGAGATGATCTCTCGATATCCACCGTGTTCGCCTTCACTTTTACTAAGCACTTCGACCTTCCATTTCTGGGATTCAGCATAAACGCTGTACATGCGAAACAGATCGCCA
>DNHK01000346.1 GCA_003485905.1 Gammaproteobacteria bacterium
TTGAAGATTATGACCTTCACCACCTATATAAGCTGTAACTTCAAACCCATTAGTTAAACGTACTCGAGCAACTTTACGCAAAGCAGAGTTCGGCTTTTTAGGCGTAGTAGTGTAGACACGCGTGCAAACACCGCGACGTTGTGGGCATGCCTGAAGAGCCGGTACATTTGATTTTTGTACTTGGCGCTTGCGAGGCTTTCTAACTAATTGATTTATAGTGGGCATATGTACTACAGAAAAAATCAGACCTGCCCGCAAAGCGAGTAGATCTGCTAAAAAGAGGCGCGATTCTAGGCATCTGCTGTGTCCATGTCAAGCGAGTATTTATATTGTTTTCAAGTAGGTTTTATTCGATATTTATTACCACCTCTTTCAACCCATAAAATACTGACTGGATTACCTGTAAATTGCTCCAAATTTTTATATTAAAAGGACTTAAAAGCGCCCACTGGCTAAGTGTAAATTTATACCCATCGATGGTTAATTTATTCAGCTCCATTCAATTGTAACTATCCCCCTTAAACTCATATAAAATATTTGCTGAGATTGAAGCAAACACTTAACGCCCAAAATCACTCTATGCCCGGAAATTGCTGTAACGAAATAAAATTTGACGGAATTGATCCGCTCTACAAAAAGGCGTTATTAGTCGTTATTTTGATCAATGCCGTAATGTTTGTAGTCGAAATGCTGAGTGGTGTACGAGCTGAATCGCAGGCGCTTAAAGCAGACGCATTAGACTCTCTAGGTGACGCGGCCACCTATGCCTTAAGTCTTTGGGCTATCGGCCGCGCAGCCACGACTCGCGCCAATGCTGCGCTTGTCAAAGGCGTTAGCCTATTATTTATGGCGGCTTGGGTGTTTGGTAGTACGCTTTACCACTTTTACTATTCCAATCAACCGACAGCAATAACCATGAGCGCTATCGGCTTGCTGGCTTTTTTCGCAAACTCTGCGAGCGTACTCATCTTATTACGCTATCGAAACGGAGATGCCAACGTTCGTTCTGTTTGGTTGTGTAGTCGAAATGACGCGATTGGGAATCTAATGGTTATTATCGCCGGTGCGGCGGTATGGCAATCTGGTACCGCCTGGCCAGATTTAATCGCAGCCTGCATTCTAGCAGGCCTGTTTGTAAACTCTTCGGTGCAAATAATTCGTCAGGCATTACAAGAAAAGAAACTTGCTACTGATCAGGAAAGTGATCTATGCGCATAAAAAAACCCAGCCCCATTGAAGGGACCGGGTTCGCTTACTAAGCTTCTGCAAGTGGCGCTTCTAGTTCACGCCTAAGTAGAATTTTAAATCGCCCTGAGATTAAGCACCTGCAACGCTCTCATCTCCTTCAGCGGGCGTATCCAAATCAAAGGATATATCTGCTGGCAATGCTTCTTCATCAAAGTCCTCATCAACACCCGACGCTAACAAGGCTTCAAGTTCAGCGGCTTTGTCATCAGCTTCCTTACGGCGACGCACACGATCTTCATGGTGTGCCAAACCGGTGCCGGCTGGTATCAATCGACCTACGATCACGTTCTCCTTCAGGCCACGCAAGCGGTCTGTTTTACCGGCTATAGATGCCTCAGTTAACACACGAGTTGTTTCCTGGAACGAAGCAGCGGAAATAAACGATTCGGTGGTCAATGATGCCTTAGTGATTCCGAGCAACACAGGATCATATTCGCACAGTGCCTTGTCTTCATCAGAAGCCGCTAACTCTTCATTGATCCCAAGCACTCTCGCTCGTTCAACTTGCTCCCCAGGTAACAACTGAGTGTCACCAGGGTTGGTAATACACACTTTGCGCATCATCTGCCGAACGATCACTTCGATATGCTTATCGTTGATCTTAACGCCTTGTAAACGATATACGTCTTGGACTTCATCCACGATGTAATCTGTCAAAGCCTCTACGCCGCGTAATGCCAGAATATCCTCAGCCACTGGCGCACCATCTACAACCATTTCACCACGTTGTACGGTTTCACCTTCAAATACTGTGATATTCCGCGTCTTAGCAATTAGTGTTTCAACTGATTCGCCGTTAGTGTCGGTAATAACCAATCGAAACTTACCTTTGGTTTCCTTACCGAATGACACTACACCGCTTGCTGTTGCCAACATTGCAGGCTCTTTAGGCTTGCGCGCCTCAAACAACTCCGCAACACGGGGTAGACCACCAGTAATATCGCGGTTACCCGATGACTCCTGTGGAATACGAGCTAGAATATCACCTTCACCAACAGTGCCGCCATCGCTAACGGTAATCACTGAATTCGGAACCATCTGATAACGGGCCGGTAAATCAGTGCCTGGAATCATCAACGGCTCGCCTTTTTTATCGACCAGTGTAATCACCGGGCGAATATCTCGAGCTGTACCACGACGATCCTTAGGATCGATTACCACATAGGAAGTGACCCCCGTTATTTCATCAGCTTGCTCGGTTACCGTCATACCATCAGTAATGTCAGTAAACTGAACCTTACCTGCCACCTCTGTAACAATCGGATGCGTATGTGGATCCCAAGTCGCGATCATTTGACCAGCTTTAACACTGTCTCCGTCGCTAACACTCAAAACAACACCGTAGGCTAACTTGTAACGCTCTTTGTCACTGCCGTACTGATCCTGGATGATTAGCTCGCCAGATCGAGATACAACAACCGTATTTCCATCAGAGTTAGTTACATATCGAACATCTACCAGCTTAACGCTACCATCGCTCTTCACCTCAATATTGGATACTGCAGCAGCACGTGATGCAGCCCCACCAATATGGAATGTACGCATAGTAAGCTGGGTTCCCGGCTCACCGATACTTTGCGCTGCAACCACACCAACCGCTTCACCGCGGTTAACCATGTGGCCACGACCGAGATCACGACCATAACACTTGGCACACAGACCAAATCGGGCTTCGCAGGTAACTGGAGAACGAACAAACAACCCATCAATATTATTCGTTTCGATCAGATCGAAAAGTTTTTCATTAATCATGGTGCCATTTTCAACCAGCACACTGCTATCAACCTTGCTAAGCACATCGCCCTGAACAACGCGACCCAAAACCCGATCACGCAATGGGATAACCACATCGCCACCTTGCACCAAAGCTTTACGTAATACGCCGCGCTCAGTTCCGCAATCATCATCTATAACCACGAGGTCCTGACACACATCCACCAAACGTCGAGTCAAATAACCAGAGTTAGCGGTTTTCAGTGCGGTATCGGCCAAACCTTTTCGAGCACCATGGGTCGAGATAAAGTAATGTGATACGTTCAAACCTTCACGGAAGTT
>DNHK01000212.1 GCA_003485905.1 Gammaproteobacteria bacterium
CAACTCGCATCGCCCGGTGCACAGCATCCATTGCTGACGCATTAGAACCGTCCGCTCTAACGATACGATTCAGCTCCTTATAACCTGACATAAAAATACCAGCCATTCCTGATACGTGATGTCCACGCCTGGACCAATTGTCATTCAACTGCTCCATACTCCCGCCAGACCAAAATTCATCTTCAAATTGATCCGCTAACGCGGCTTCTTGACGTAATACCCGATATTTAACACCGATATAATACAACGAGACTGCGGAAGCCAGAAATAAAACTAGCATGACTATTTGTACGGTCAGGCTCGCGTCAAAAATCAGCCCAAATATAGACAAGCCGCCAGCTGCCTGCTCAGTTAAAGTCGAATCCATTAATTATTGCCCAATTTATTTATAAGTCAGATGTTCTTAAACAATTATTGGTGAGCTAACAAAAACTCACTTTGGCATCACAGCTGAGGCTGCAATTGCATCGTACAAAGGTCGAGGGATCTGTACGGGTTTAAACGATTGTTCGTCCAAACACGCGACTTTTAATTCGCCACGACACACCAGGTTGCTTTCTCGCCAAACCTCCTGAGCAAAGGACAAACTCGCCGCACCCAGCCGGGTTAGCTCAGCTTTAACACTTAAAACATCGTTAAGCCTTGCTGGCTGCAGATATTGCACCGATAAATTACTCACTGCAAACGCTATTGCGAATTGTTCATTAACGCGCAGGACATTCCAGCCTATCTTCTCTAGCCAATCACTGCGGCAGCGCTCCATATATTTCACATAATTTGCGTGATAAACCACCCCGGTCGCATCGGTATCTTCATAAAATACTCTAAGCGTAAACTCATGCATTAGCTATCCTTCTCGAACATACCTGCTTGCTCAGCAGGCAGGTCAGGTGCGACCAGTCCAAAATGTTGCCAGGCGCGACGAGTAACCGTTCTACCCCTCGGAGTGCGCATCATAAACCCGTTTTGAATTAAAAATGGCTCGATAACATCCTCTATAGTACCTCGTTCCTCTCCAATTGCCGCAGCCAAACTATCGATCCCAACAGGACCACCATCAAACTTATGCATAATAGCTTGCAACACACCTCTATCCATAACATCGAGCCCTAAATGATCCACCTCAAGCATATCGAGCGCCTGTTCAGCTACTTTTGAAGTTAAAACCCCATCGGTCTTTACCTGTGCGAAATCGCGAGCTCGTCGTAACAAACGATTTGCGATTCTTGGCGTACCTCTCGAGCGGTTTGCGATAACTTCGATACCGCCTGGTTCAGCAGTGATTCCCAATATTCCCGCTGATCGCTCAACGATAGAGCACAAATCGGTTATGTTGTAATACTCCAAGCGCTGCACAATTCCAAAGCGATCACGCAACGGTGACGTCAACAAACCCGCCCGGGTAGTAGCCCCAACTAAAGTAAACGGCGGCAACGAGAGCTTCACTGTTCTAGCAGCAGGCCCTTCGCCAATAACAATATCTAACTCAAAATCCTCCATCGCCGGATAAAGAATTTCTTCCACAACCGGGCTCAGTCGATGAATCTCATCAATAAACAATACGTCGTGAGGTTCAAGGTTAGTCAATATCGCAGCCAAATCACCAGCTTTTTCAATTACTGGCCCCGAGGTCTGCCTAATAGTCACGTCCAACTCACGCGCAACTATGTTCGAAAGCGTGGTCTTACCCAATCCCGGGGGACCAAATAGAAGAACATGATCAAGTGCCTCGTTACGCTCGCGAGCCGCTTGTATATAGATGGCCAACTGTTCTTTTAGCTTTGGTTGACCTACAAAATCAACCAAACGCTCAGGACGCAAACTTCGATCGGCGACCTCGTCTTCAAAGCCCAACGGCTCTGGGTCTAATGGTGTCTCGGTCACGCTCTACCTTTCCCTATATTTTTAAGTGCAGCGCGAATCATCACTTCACTCGTCATGCCCATCTCAGCGACACCTCGCACTGCTGCACTGGCATCTGCTGGTTTATAGCCCAAGGCGATTAACGCCGCAATTGCATCACGCTCTTCGGAAACGGCCCCCACTGTTCCATCAGAAGCTGTGTCAGGCGCTATAGAACCGAATTCCTTCGCCAATTTATCTTTAAGCTCTACCAATAGACGTTGCGCTGTCTTTTTTCCTATACCCGGCACAGCCACCAGAGTTGCAACATCTTCATGGGCGACACAAGCTAATAAATCGTCCGCAGTGAGTGATGACAGAATGGCCAAACCAACTTTTGGGCCAATACCACTTACCTTTATTAAGCTTCGGAATAAATCGCGTTGCTTTACGTTCATAAAACCGTACAAATTTTGCGCGTCCTCACGCACTACCATATGCACAAAAAGACTGACTTCCGCACCTAGATCAGGTAACTCGTAGAAAACATTTAGTGGTGCGTCGAGCTCATAGCCGACACCATTCACATCCAACACGATTGATGGTGGGCGTTTATTCAAGAGCTTCCCGCTTAACCAGGCAATCATTTTAATGCACCCCGAATAGCACGCTGCATTTGCATCATGTGCAACTGGCAAATCGCCGCCGCCAACGCATCCGATGCATCCTCTTGAGGGCTTTCCCTAAGTGACAGCAATACACGCACCATATGTTGCACCTGCTTTTTTTCAGCTCTGCCTCGACCTACAATAGATTTCTTGATCTCGGTTGCAGCCAACTCCTGCACATCCAAACCATTATTCACGGCCGCTAACATGGCAACGCCACGCGCATGCCCGAGCACCAATGCCGAGTGTGGATTCTTCGCGATAAACACTTTTTCTATGGCCATTACGGTTGGACGGTATTGTAAAATAATTTCTAACAAGCGCTCATAAAGTACTCGCAAACGCTCCCCCAACTCGCCTTTCGGCAACCGAATGGCTTCATGAGCAATCCACACCAACTTGGTACCTTGCTGCTCAACAATCCCAACCCCGGTAATCTGAGAACCGGGGTCAAGACCCAAGACACGAGGAACTATCGGTGATGATCCCGGCGATACATTTGTTACAGAGCTCTGCAAAAGACCGCCTCAGCCAGAGTTGTTAGAACGATTAATAATCGTTTTAACAACATCTAGTGACTCGTAGGCACCCACGTAAATTGTTATCCCACGGCTCCTTCAAGTACAGCATCCGGAAAGTCGGCATTGGTGAAAACATCATGGACATCGTCCAACTCTTCGATAGCATCAACAAGCTTTAGTACCTTCTCAGCGTCCTCAATACTCAATGTTGTTTCACTGGCCGCGCGCTGTACAATCTCTGACGTTTCTGGAGTGTACCCAGCATCTGACAATGCGCTGACCACTGCGTGAAACGCCTCTGGTGGAGTGGTAACTTCAACGGATCCATCGTCATGCGTTTCGATATCTTCGGCACCTGCCTCAAGAACAATATCCATTACCTGCTCTTCGTCTGTTCCTTCGGGCAACAACACCATCCCAAAGCGCTCAAATAGGAAAGATACCGACCCGGCAACCCCCATATTTCCCCCGTATTTACTAAAAGCATGACGAACCTCACTGACGGTACGAACCCGGTTGTCAGTCGTACATTCAACTAAAACCGCAATCCCTGAAGGGGCATAGCCTTCATACCGAACCTCCTCATAACTTACACCCTCGAGATCGCCCGTACCGCGCTTAATAGCTTTTTCTACCGTATCGCGTGTCATATTCACGCCCAACGCCTTATCAATCGCTGTACGCAATCTAGGGTTATTAGCTGTATCGGCACCGCCTTCACGCGCCGCGACAGTAATCTCTCGGATATGTTTGGTAAATAATTTACCGCGCTTGGCATCCTGCGCGGCTTTGCGAAACTTGATGTTCGCCCACTTACTATGGCCTGCCATAAATTAGTATCAAAGGTTATGCGAATCGATAACTTCTAATTCTAGCACTCGCAGGCAAAGCACCCAAGAAATGAGCAGAATCATTAGAAAATTATTCACTTGAACCCACAATTGCATGCTTGCACTTTCGAACCGCTAGGCCAGAGCTATCTTCGACAATTAATTAGTATCCGCTATATTGAAAGTACCAAAGCTCACCCACTAAAAGCACAAGTGGGATTAACGATAATCCAGGAATTTGTTGTTGATTTGGTCTCCTGCTTAAACAAACCGCCATAGCAAAGACAGCCGGACCGATTAATGGCACCCAATATCGCTCCCAGGTAACAATCTGCGCCAATAATAGCATCGCTAAATATGCGCACGAAAATACCCCGACGGCTAACACTATTGGGCTAGCCATAACCCGTCTCCAATAAATCATACTTATCAAAAGCGGTACCCCTAAATTTGTCACAGAAAACAAACCAAACTCCATATAACTAAACAGGCCCGAAAACGAAACATCGGTGGCAGTAGTAGCCGCCGCAAATACTGTACTTGTTAAGTTAAGCACATAATAACAAGCAGCCACAATTAATGAAGCCAAGACCGAGGTAGATAACAACATCATGTGCTGCTCACCAATTTTTCGTTCACGGCACATCAATAAAATTGCTA
>DNHK01000137.1 GCA_003485905.1 Gammaproteobacteria bacterium
AACTAAAGCTGAAAAAACCAAGTTAAGTTGGCCACCGCGCCAGTCGCGCCACAGCATACGCAGTGCTGTTTTTATATCAGTAATTAGAGTGGTTTCAGGATTCATGAATCGACGGCCACTTCTCCACCATCAATCACCAAGCGTGAATCGCAGCGATCGGCTAAGCGATGTTCGTGCGTAACCAAAACCAAGGTAGTTTGTTGTTCTCTATTCATATCGAATAGAAGATCAGCAATTTGCCCTCCCGTTTTACTGTCTAGATTTCCTGTCGGTTCGTCCGCGAATAAGATTTTAGGTTCGCAGGCAAACGCGCGTGCAATAGCAACTCGTTGTTGCTCACCGCCTGACATTTGTTTAGGGTAATGAGTAAGACGTTCCGCTAAGCCAACTTTGCTCAAGTATTCCTTGGCCATTTCCGTCGCTCGCTTGCGGCCGGTAAGTTCCAACGGCAATGAAACGTTTTCGATTGCAGATAACCCAGGTAGTAACTGAAAAGTCTGAAAGACAAACCCAACAAACTCAGCGCGGACTTTAGCACGCTGTTCCTCGTTCATATCCGTTATACAATACTGCCCCAAATTGATGCTTCCGGTAGATGGTGTGTCGAGCCCGGCTAATAATCCTAGCAGGGTCGATTTCCCCGCACCTGAAGGACCAATAATTGCAAGGCTGTCACCATCATTGACCGATAGTGAAACGTGGTTGAGAATAGTGAGCTCACCGGTAGCTGTAGGAACAATTTTGCTGACATTGTCTGCGATAATCATACGGCTGAATCGATAGGTTAGTGATAATTACTTAGGGCGAGATGATATCAATATCTGGTGTACTAAAAATATGAAATTTGTAACTGTATATATCAGTGTATTGTTTTTGGCACTGACCATTTCTAGCTCACCTGCATATGCCAAACAGATTCTGGTTTTTGGCGATAGCTTAAGTTCTGGGTATGGCATTTCGGAGAATGAAGGTTGGGTTGCAAAGTTAGCAGTCCTTTTGGAAGCTGAGCATCAAGTTGCAAACGCTAGCGTGAGTGGAGAAGATACCGTAACGGGACTTGCTAGGCTGCCGGCTCTCTTGGAATTGAACAAGCCAGATGTAGTGATTATAGAGTTGGGGGGTAATGATGGCCTCCGAGCCTACCAACTTGAAAAAACACGTGACAACTTGGACAAGATGATTAGTTTGGCAAAGCAAGCTGACGTTCGGGTGGTGCTAGCAGGGATCCGAGTTCCTCCAAATTATGGCCCGAGGTATACACAAGGATTCGCTAAACTGTTTCCAGAATTAGCTCGTGAACAAGAGGTGGCGTATTTAGATATGTATATTGAAAATATCGCACTTGACCCTAGTAAAATGCAGGGTGATGGAATACATCCCGCGGCAATAGCACAGCCGGAAATTGCAAGCTACGTCCATACTTTCTTGATGAACGAGAACTTGTTAAGTGAGTAGCGGTGGGCTTACTCCTGTAGGCCTAATATTCCTATACACTGCATACGCTAGCTAATAGAATTCCTCTCCTAAAATAAATCAGTTAAACGGCCCAATTGAGGGCCGGTATCAAAGGTTCCTATGGCTCAATACGTATATACAATGAACGGCGTAGGCAAGATTGTGCCGCCAAAACGTGAGATTTTGAAGGACATTTCGTTGTCATTTTTTCCCGGTGCAAAAATCGGTGTACTGGGCCTAAATGGGTCAGGTAAATCTACTTTGTTGAAAATTATGGCGGGATTGGATACCGATATTATTGGTGAAGCTAGACCAATGCCGGATATCAATGTCGGTTATTTGCCTCAGGAGCCAGAGTTAAATGCGGATAAAGATGTTCGTGGAAATGTGGAAGAAGGCCTGAGCGAACCGTTAAATGCGCTGCGGGAACTAGATGTCGTATTTGCCGCCTATGCCGAACCAGATGCCGATTTTGACGCGTTGGCAAAAAAGCAGGGCGAACTTGAAGGTGTCGTCCAGGCATGGGATGCACACAATATACCTAACGCTTTAGAGCGGGCGGCAGATGCATTACGGTTGCCACCTTGGGATACTTCGATTGATACATTGTCTGGTGGAGAAAAGCGCCGGGTAGCATTATGTCGCTTGTTACTCTCCAAGCCAGACATGTTACTGCTCGATGAGCCGACAAATCATTTGGATGCCGAATCGGTATTTTGGCTTGAACGGTTTCTAAAGGGGTTTGAAGGTACAGTGGTTGCTGTTACACCTGATCGTTATTTCCTAGATAATGTCGCTGGTTGGATATTGGAACTCGATCGTGGTCGAGGCATTCCATTCGAAGGTAACTATTCAGGTTGGTTGGAACAGCGTGAAAAACGTCTAGAACATGAAGAGAAACTGGAAACGTCAAGATTAAAAGCTGTTCAGCAAGAATTGGAGTGGGTGAGAACTAATCCTAAAGGACGTCAGTCAAAAAGTAAGGCCAGACTTGCACGCTTTGATGAGCTAAATTCAAAGGATTATCAGCAGCGCAATGAAACAAACGAGATTTATATACCGCCGGGTGAGCGTCTTGGTAATCAAGTTATAGAGTTTCGCTCAGTTAGTAAGGCATTTGGCGATCAGGTGTTGTTCAGCGATTTAAGTTTTGCGGTTCCAGCGGGCGGGATCGTAGGGATTATTGGTGGTAACGGCGCGGGTAAATCAACATTATTTCGGATGATCGCAGGTGAAGAAACACCAGATGAGGGTACAGTAACTATGGGCGAGAGTGTTCAGGTTGCGTACGTGGAACAAGGGCGAGAACAGCTTCAAAATGATAAAACGGTATGGGAAGCAGTGTCTGGTGGTGCTGATCTTATTGAAGTTGGTGCTTATCAAATAAATTCACGAGCGTATGTTGGGCGATTTAATTTTAAAGGCTCTGATCAACAAAA
>DNHK01000348.1 GCA_003485905.1 Gammaproteobacteria bacterium
AAAAACATTGATACTATTTATTTGGCTTATAGTGGTGGCCTTGATTCTAGTGTACTTGTTCATTGCATCAGTCAGTTGTTGTGCAAGGATGAAAGGGCGGAGGGGATTGGGAGCGCAATTGACACTGCAGCCACACTTCGGATGCAAGCGGTTGCGCTGCACGTCAATCATGGGTTGCAAATCGAAGCTGATAGCTGGCAGCAGCACTGTGAACAAACTTGTCAATTACTAGGACTTGATTTCAATACGGTGAAATTACAGCTCGATGAAGATCAGCTGAAACAGAAGGGGGTTGAAGCTGCCGCTCGTGATGCGAGGTATAAATGGTTTTTTGAGTTTATGGAGGCCAAAAACTCCGCTTTGCTGACCGCGCATCATCAAGATGATCAAGCGGAAACTGTGTTATTGAATTTGGTTCGTGGTAGCGGTGTAAGCGGTTTGGCCGGTATGCGTGAACAAGCTGAGCACGGCGGTAGCATGTTACTGCGGCCATTTTTAAACACCCCTAAAGAAAATATTTGGCATTATGCCCAGCAACATCAACTCCAATGGGTTGAAGATCCGTCAAATATTAGTGCTGAATTTTTACGCAATCGAGTTCGCCGTGAGCTCCTGCCGCTTATAGATAGTATTAGAGGGGGCGCTAGCAAGATTCTTGTTCGTGTAGCCAGTAATATGCGTGATGTAGAAGGGATGCTTGAAGAGTTAGCGGAATCAGATTTGGGCGGCAAAGTTGATTGTAGGCAGAATCCTCTTGATGGCAGTTACTGTTTGTCTATTGATCAGGTAAAGAACTTAAGTGAGTCTCGTGTGGTCAATGTTATTCGTTATTGGTTGAAAGTATTGGGGTTACAATCACCAGCGCGCTTGACGTTGTTAGAGTTAGCCCGCTGGTGTCTTGGTAAGGATAGTGAAAAGTTAGCTCATCAACTCTCAGACGGTTGGTTTTATGGTTATCGTGGCACTTTATACTATGTTCCAAATGGTGAGCAGGAATGGATTGAAACAGCAGTGTGGAGTGAATTGTCTAAGCCTTGGGTCATGCGAGATGGCAGGCAATTGACGATGCGCAGTCAGGCGCGTTCTAGTCTCAAAACAAAAGATCTGGAGATTGTTAGTTTGTCTAGGCAAGACAAGTGCGTTTGTCAGGATGGATCAATCAGAACATTAGCTAAACTCCTACAGGATCATCGAATACCGGGTTGGCGACGATCAAATTTGTGGGGCGTTAGAAGTGGCTCCGACGTTATCTGGGTTGCTGGTATCGGGCGTCTTTTGTCAGCCAAAGACTTTCACTTAGAGTATCAACGTTGAAATAGCGTCAAATTGACTCTATTCACTAAATCCTAATATCCACTACAATCTCGATATCAAGGACAATTTTAACCCTATTAAAGGTGCCCCATGGCTACCCAATTCAATTCAATTAGCGAACAGTTAATAACTTTTATCCAACAGCAACAGATGTTTTTTGTTGGTACTGCTGATAGTGATAGTAGAGTTAATATCTCCCCTAAGGGAGCCGATACCTTTCGAGTACTATCCCCGAATCGTGTTGTATGGCTTAACTTAACTGGTAGTGGCAATGAGACGGCAGCACATTTGCTTAATAACAATCGTATAACCATTATGTTTTGCTCGTTTTCTGGCAAGCCTATTATCTTGCGTTTGTATGGTAAGGCTCGAGCCATTCATCCAAGCGATAGTGATTGGCCAGAATTGAGTGCCCTTTTTGATGAAAATATTGGGGCAAGACAGGTGTTTGATGTTGATGTTGACCTCGTGCAAACTTCCTGTGGATATTAGGTGCCGCTGTATCAGTTTGAGGCTGAACGAGAGAACTTAGACCGGTGGGCCGAGAACAAAGGTGCAGACGGAATCCAGGCTTATTGGCACGAGACTAATCGCCTAAGCATTGACGGTAAGCCGACTGGGATTGGCGATTAATTTATGGATTCTGAAGATTATTCGAAGTTTCTCGTTTCGAGTAAATATATAGATACAACGCATACGAATATTATGGAGTGCGCAGCCAATCTGGCCATAGGAACAAATAACGTAGGTGAAATTATCGATAACTGCTTTCGGTATGTCAGAGATCAAATTAAGCATAGTCTGGATTTTAAGCTGAACCCGGTTACAGTGGTCGCCTCGGATGTTCTTCGGCACGGCACAGGCTATTGCTACGCTAAAAGTCATTTGCTTGCCGCTCTGTTGCGGGCAAATCAAATTCCAACGGGTTTGTGTTATCAACGGTTAAGTATTGACGGTAAGGCCGCACCATTTTGCCTGCATGGGCTTAATGCTGTTTATTTAAACCCCGGTGGCTGGTTACGTCTTGATCCGCGTGGAAATAAAAAGGGTGTTAATGCGCAGTTTAATCCGCCTTACGAAGCAATAGCGTTTCCCATCGCAGTAGATGGCGAAGAAGATATACCATTTATCTATGTTGAACCCCTAAATTTGGTAACAGAACGTTTAGAAGGCTGCGAAACGTATGATCAGGTGGCTGATAGTTTGCCGAATTTAGGTACGCTGGATTTCCCAAATGCGGACGCTTTCATCAATATCAGTAAAGGTATAGTCTGAAGCGTTTTGTTCGAAAAGTGCTTTGGGTGCCCAGCGCTTAATTGTCTGCTGTACAACACAGTGATAAAAATTGGCTAGCCGGTGAATCAGTATCTAGATATCGCATTACCAATAGCTGTTTTTCATTAATAAATGTGGGGAAAGTCAGGTTTTTTATTTCCTTCGCGTCCATCATTTTGCGCACCAGCATCGTGTCTCTATCCAACACAAAAACACCACTGGGGCTTAAGGCGTTTGATTCTGAGTAATCAATCGTACCGGCACCATGTGAATATGTGCCTTGGGGAATGGAATAGGCAATCTTTCTACCGCTGGGGCTAAATCCCACTTTACCCGCCTGGCCAATATCGATCAGTTCTTCACAGTTACCACCGGGATTTAATTTAAACAATTTGCTGGTTCCGGATGTTTCATCCCGTGCGGCTAGCTCTAAACCATCTGGTGAAATAACTGGTAACGAAAGTTGGAAACCAGGGCAAGCCGGCATCGCAATACTGGTTGGGAATATTTCTGAAATCCCTGATTCTGCGTTATGCGTTACCATATAATCATTGAATTGCGCGCTATCTGCCCAGCTGGTTAGCACACGATACACAGTAAAATTTAGCCCACTGCCGATCACACCAACCGATGGATATTGATCGGTCATGCTGCTATCTGTTAATGCCAATTGGGCTTTAACGCGATCCCCGTTAAATTTTAACTGATAAATTTCCAAGCCCCGTCTATCTTTGCTAGGCGTAAAGAGAAAGTGACCATCTTTTGAGGGAATAGGGTCTACAAACCCTGGTAACGGCTGCGCTTCAATAGATCCTGAAGCAATTGCATAATTACTTCCCCCTCGGTCGAATGTAAACCAAGCACCGTCGCTTAGCGTTTGTATAAAGGCGCCAACTCTGCCACTAACTTGTGCTTTAACTGAAATATGAGTTTTGGGGGTATTCGTAGTTCTGCCTTCGTCTAAAAGCGTTTGTAGAGGTTTATAGTGATCACTAGGTTCAGCGCTATCGTTGCTTAAAAGCGCAACATGCGAGTCAAATAGTTTACGGTAGCCAGTGGTGCTTTTGTGCCCCGCCAGTACTGGGCTAACTACTTTATCTCTGTTGAGCAATGCTATGGTTGGGTAGTGGATATGCATACCTGCGGCAACTAACTGTTTCGCCAAACGCGTCGTTTGTTGGTCGGGGGCTTGCTGAGTCGCGGTTATCTTTTCAGCTTCCAGTAGGTAAAACGGTATATCGAGCTCCGCTGCAGCCAACTGAGCATTATTTGCTCCAAGAATAGATAAGGGCATGGTTTCAGACCAGACATATACCAGACTTAGGCAGTCGATTACCTTAGTATTTGGACAATCAGTAACTTTGCGAGTCAACTGTTCCAGACCCAAGCTTTGGGTTTGGACTCCAAGTAAGTCTAGTGATGTTTCACCAATTGGTTCATTCGCCAATAGGCGTTGTCCGCTAGAAACCCAAAGTAGTAGGGAAATGAGAACCGTGACGTACAAACGTAATAACCAATATGTGGTTGGCATTCTAGGGAAATGAATCATTCGATAAGTACAAACGTGCGAGGATTGATGTGCTGTCTAATTTTTAGCGTTGGTTTTTAATAATTACGAAGAGGGCTCGTGTGCGTTGTTAGTTAGCATTTGAGCTTTTGTCTATCATTAAGTCCTATCGATATTAGCAGAATGTTGATCTAGGGCGACACAATGATTATTAGCCTAGCGCGTAGCGATGGATTTCCCCAATAAAAGAAGATCACAAAGTTTTGTACTAGCTTCGCTTGCTGGCTGTCTAAAAAGCTATTTTATCAACACCAGGGGTGCTTCGAGTCCTGCCGTTTTCAGGAGCAATATTCTACTACGCAACAGGTTATAGAATGGATGTTGGTTAAAAATAGGCTGTAGAAATTTTTCTGGTTTTGAGTTTGGTGGTGCCTTCTTGAACCGTCAAAATTTACCGCTATAGAGACTTTCATAAGTTGTACATATGGGTACAATCGCGCGCATGCTGAAGTTCCAAAATGTAGCGATTCGACGCGGGCCGCGTGAGCTGATTTCCGGTCTGGACGTGCAAATAGGCCCAGGGCAAAAAATAGGGCTAACGGGAGCTAATGGAACTGGTAAATCGAGTTTATTTGCTATGATTTTGGGTGAGTTGCAAACAGATCAAGGCGATTTCTCATATCCGAGCAAATGGACTGTAGGTCATGTGGCTCAAGAAACCCCTAGTGGGGAACGCTCTGCATTGGATTTTGTTCTAGATGGAGATGTCGAGTGGCGCGATTTGACCAACCGCCTGCAAGTTGCAGAGGTTGAGCAAGACGGACATCTGATTTCCGAGTTACATGAAAAAATGCATGTGATTATTGGCTATCAAGCACCCAGTAGAGCGGCTCAATTACTTTACGGTTTGGGTTTTAGTGGCGAGGGACAGAAAACACCGGTAAATCAGTTCTCTGGCGGATGGCGTATGCGTTTAAATCTCGCGCAGGCACTAATGTGTCGTTCAGATTTACTGCTTCTGGACGAGCCGACAAACCATTTGGATTTGGATGCCGTAATTTGGCTTGAACAGTGGCTGTGCAGTTACGAAGGTACATTGTTGCTAATTTCACATGAACGCGAATTTTTAGATAGCGTGGTCAACCGAGTACTCCATATAGAAAATGGGGGCGCAAAGATTTACGGCGGAAACTATTCGACTTTTGAAAACACCCGAGCTGCTCAGTTGGCTGGCCAACAAGCTTTATATCAAAAGCAACAACGGGAGCTTGCTCATATACGTTCATACGTGGATCGTTTTAGGGCACAGGCTACTAAGGCCAGGCAGGCGCAAAGTCGATTGAAAGCTCTAGAGCGGATGGAGTTGATCGCTCCGGCCCATGTAGATTCACCATTTGAGTTTTCACTATTTGACCCTGAACGTTTGCCTGAGCCTCTGCTGACAATCACCAATGCTGAAGCAGGCTATGGTGAAGTCTCGGTGTTAAAGGGATTAAAGATGACTCTTCGGCCAGGTGATCGCTTAGGGTTGCTTGGTGCCAATGGGGCAGGTAAATCGACTTTAATAAATATCCTAGCAGGTTTAGTTAATAAAACAGACGGAACTGCTGAAATTTGTGGTTATAATATTGAAAGTCAGACTCGCCAGGCCCGGGCTTCAATAGGCATAGTGCCTCAAGAAATAGCCATGGATGTTTACTTCACACCATTGCAAGCTCTAGAGCTTCAAGCAGGGTATTATGGCGTCCCTAAAAAAGAAAGACGTAGTGAAGAAATCTTATCGGCTCTCGGGCTACTAGACAAAAAAAATGCTTATGTTCG
>DNHK01000397.1:0-5820 GCA_003485905.1 Gammaproteobacteria bacterium
TCTAATTTTTATTGATGGTGGTCATTCACTCCCGACACCGAGTTTAGACCTGAAAAATAGTAAGCGCTTGTCTCATGCAGGAACGTTAATCGTGATGGATGATTATTGTTTAGTGCACGGAATCCATGTGATGAAAGCTTGGGATGATGCAGTTAAGAAAAGAGTCATAAATCAAATTGGTGATCGAAGGTATTTAGAGATAATTAACGAGGGTGGGTTGTAGGAAAATATGCTCATTTGAAATGAAGGACCTAGAAAAACGAAATTCCACGTTGGTAAGATAATTTGGACAAAACACCCATCGTATACACAGAGCTGTCACTCACGAGATAGTGCTAGTATTAAATAATGGAAGCTAGGTACGATAACCATGAGGAGAAAATATGCCGGTAAGTGGTGAATGCTTTTGTGGAAGTGTTAAGTATAAAATCGAAGGCACCCTAAAAGATGCCAGATCTTGCCACTGCTCTCGTTGTCGAAAAGCGTTTAGCTCACAAGCGTCGTCTTACGCGCTAGTAAAGCCTGAGGAGTTTAAATGGTTACGAGGCGAAGAGTTGCTTTCCAGCTATGAATCACAACCGGGCTTTGGCTTACAGTTTTGTGGTAAGTGCGGCTCCACATTGTGTGGTACTTATAAGGGCTCAATCCATGGTGTTACATTGGGCTGTCTCAACGGTAGCCCTGACGTCGAAGTTGGCTATCATATTTTTGTCGACTCTAAAGCAACATGGGAAATAATCCCCAAAGGTGTTAAAACTTATAGCGAAGGAGCACCGTAAAATATAGAACCAAACGAAGCATTGGGTTCAGACCCGATTGATATCGCCAATTCGTTCATTATTCAGTATTTTCAGGCTTATAGTGTAATCAGGCGTAAATGTGAACTATTGCTAGCTTAGTGGTTTTCTGTTTAATTTGAGCAGTACGTAAACTAGTAAACCTTTTTAACTATTCAAACCGGAATATTTTATGAGAAATATTATGAAACGATCTCCTTTTCTTTCTACATTGTTGACCGGACTGGTCATGTTGTTTTCTATTATTTCTCCTGCACAGGCTCAGGTTCAAGATGCGACATTGCTGCGCGTTACTGCTGACTTTGGAGACCCGCGGGGTTTATGCGTAGATGTCTTTGGTAGTGCAGATAGAGCCAGGATTGAAAGGCCCGTGCAAGCTCATACTTGCAAGTTTGGCGTAGATAATAGAGATCAACAGCTTTCCTGGTCCGGTAGCGATAATGATCTGTTATTTTTGTCGGTGCTAGACCTGTGCGTAGAAGCAGAAACAGCTGAATTAGGCAGCGATTTATATTTTAAAGCCTGTGAAAACTCTCCATTGCAAAAGTGGCAACTTGAAGATACCGGTGAGATAAAACTCAAATCAAATCTCTCAATGTGTCTTACGGCCTCTGCGGATGCAGTGCTTCCAAGTACCACTCCGATGGTCATGCCAGAATATTACTATCGGGGGATAAACTTGGAAAACTGCAAAGACGAATTATCCGAACGGCAACAATGGCGTTGGGCTGCCGTAGATGAACTTGGTCCAGCTACAATGAATACATTGCGGAGTGGTATGCCGAAGGCAATTGCCGCTGGCATCAAAAATCTCGGCAAAGGTTTGAACCGGGAGATTTTAAAAGGCACCTTAGATCTCTATGCCGACCAAGCTCATTTTTATGATGAAGACGAATTTATTATCGAAACAGATATCGCTTATGGAAGCAATGAACGTCAAAAACTAGACGTTTATACGAGTAAAAAACGTAGGTATTTCAGTGGTGCGCCAGTTCTAATCTACATTCATGGAGGCGGTTTTACCGGGGGCGATAAAACCATGAATCCAAATATTCCAAAAACGTTCGCCGCCATGGGAATCATAGGAGTCAATGCAACTTATCGGTTAGCGCCGGATACTCAATGGCCAGCGGGAGCGCTTGATGTTGGCGCAGCGGTAAAATGGGTGCACGAAAACATTAAGGAATACGGTGGCAACCCGGATCAAGTTTTTATTCTTGGTGAATCTGCGGGTGCCTTTCATGTTGCCGGCTACCTATTCCGTCCGGATCTTCTACCTGCCGAAACGCCTGCAATCGCTGGGGCTGTTTTTGCCTCAGGACCTTTTCTTGTAGAAACGGCTGATGAATCCGAAGCTCATATTTCATATTGGGGCGAAGACAAAGCAACTTGGGGCGATATTTCGTTTGCAGGTAACATTAAGCGCACTGATATCCCCGTGTTAATGACTCATACGGAATTTGATCCCGTGGCGATCGATAAGGGGTTTGCATTTCTATTGAATGAAATGGTTAATGTCGCTGGCATGAACCCAAGAACAAGATATCTTGCTGGCCACAATCACATATCACCCCTGTCCGCGATTGGCACTCAGGACAATATGTTTTTGGAGGAAGTTATGGATTTTATCGCCGAGACTAGCCTTAATAATTAGGCGGCTTTATAAAACGATTGCAAAACGGATGAAATTACACTTATCTAAGCACCGTAGAAAAAGAGCAGTACCCGCTTATACAGTGCCTGCGTGCCTGATTCTATTGTTCGGTTTGTGTTCGAGTTTAGTAAACGCTCAAACGCCAGATTCCAGATTTGGCGGCGCCCCCACGGCTGAATTTCATTTCGCGCGACTCATGTATTCTAATGCACCAGGCAGCCGTCGCGGCAGGCGCGGTGGTGCCTGGATGACTGATTATCCAGATGCAGAGTACTACCTTATGGATGGCGTCAACAGAATGACGCGCATAGAGGGAGAACTGGTCGACTACTATGGACATGGTGGCCGGCTGATCTCTCTGGAGGATGATCAAATTTTCGACTTTCCCTGGCTCTATGCAGCAGAGGTCGGGCAATGGTCTTTAAGTACTAAAGAGGCAGCCCAGCTAAGGGAGTATCTAAACCGAGGTGGTTTCCTTATGGTTGATGACTTCTGGGGCGAATATGAATGGCAAATTTTTGTTCAATCCATGCAACGAGTCTTTCCTGATCGCCCCATTGTCGAAATCGACGAAGATGATCCGGTTATGCACGTGGTGTTCGATGTCGATAAGAGTACTCAAATACCCGGGATGAATGGAATACGATTTGGCTCAGAACCACAGTGGCGCGGTATTTATGACGATAAGGATCGGTTAATAGTTGCCATCAATTTCAATATGGATATGGGCGACGCTTGGGAGCATGCGGGCAGCCCCTACTATCCTGCGGAAATGACCGCTATGGCTTATCGGTTTGCAGTTAACTACATCATCTATTCAATGACCCACTAGCGGCATTTATCAGCAACCTGCTGTATTCAATCTATGGCCAGTTTAGACAATTTTGACCCAGAGGATTTCCTTCGCACCTACTGGCAAAAAAAGCCACTGCTGATTCACCAGGCGTTGGGTAATACTGAAACGCTAATCAGCCCTGATGAACTTGCGGGCCTAGCCTGTGAAGCCGAGATAGAATCGCGTCTGGTCAGTTTTCAGCAAAAAAAATGGTATCTACGCCACGGTCCTTTTTCTGAAAGCGATATGAGTCAGCTCCCCAGAAGTCACTGGACTCTGCTGGTTCAGGCGGTCGATCACGTCAGCCCCAAAATAGCCCAACTCATGGACAAGTTTCGCTTTATTCCCAATTGGCGACTCGATGACATTATGGTCAGCTACGCCACCAAGGGAGGGAGCGTCGGCCCGCACTTTGATAACTACGACGTATTTTTGGTGCAGACCAGAGGCCAGCGTGAATGGCAGCTCGGCCAACTATGCGGAGAAAGTAATCCGCTGCTCGATCACCCCGATTTAATGTTGCTCGACAATTTTGAGTGCCAACAACGCTTTGTACTTAGTCCCGGTGACATTTTGTACATCCCCCCGCGTTACAGTCATTGGGGGATTGCCAAAGACAATAACTGTATTACTTGCTCTATAGGCTTTCGGGCACCAGCAATGGCAGATATTATCGCAGAGTATGCTGAACAACTTGGCCAGGGCGTAATATCACAACAACGCTTTCAAGATCTAAATCCAAAGTTGCAGGATAACCCAGGCGAAATTAGCCATCACGTGATTGACCAACTCCAGGGTCTTATTGTGAAGGCTGTAGATGACCACGATGCCTTACAAGACTGGTTTGGTCAGTATATGACTCAGGCTAAATATGAGCATGAAACTGATGGAATCATAGAAACAGAACAGGGCCTAACAGAGAAAATACTGGCTGGACATTCCGTGTTCAGGGACTCCGCCACGCGTTTTGCCTATATTCTCGGGAGCGATCAGACGAAGTTTTTTTGCAACGGTCAATGTTGGCAGTTAGATAACCGCTACACAGCGCTTGCAAAATTACTTTGTGGTCAGACGACGTTTAGCGCTGAGGACTTCACCGAATGGCTCGAATTGAGCCATAGCCGAAAACTGTTGATAACTATGTTTGAAACAGGACAGTTATATTTTCAAAACGATTGAGCGTTGCGACTTAGGTAATTCCAGGTCATTCGATCAATAACGGATATGCTTTATACTTCCTATACTCATGACAATGATCATCAGCCGTCACTTAATGAAAAACTCATGCAATCCACTCGCTTAGAACCCTGGTACTTAGCGAACGTTTTGTGAAATACGTCACCCAACGATCACAATCATCATCGACCTGACCCGGCAATAATACTGAGGAAAAATAGTGAAAATATTAGTGTTCACCTTAATCCTAATTGCGGCTTCGACCCAAGCGATTGTTTCAGCACAAGAGGCTGCGTCAGAACAAGAAGTACCCATACCGACCCTTTCGCGCCTACAGGCTGAAGCCGTAGAACGGATCAATCAGAATGAGAAGCTTACGCAAGAGATCATTGATAGTTTGTTTTCGTTTTCCGAACTCGGCTTTCAAGAGTTTGAAACTCAACGATACCTAGGCGAGCTGCTCGAACGAAATGGATTCGATGTTAAGCGCGGCATTGCCGGTATTCCTAGCGCATGGTGGGCAAGTTGGGGAAGCGGCAAGCCTGTCATCGCATTGGGCTCCGATGTTGACGGGATCCCGAAATCATCGCAAATGCCAGGCGTAGTTTATCGACAGCCCTTAATCGAGGGCGCGCCGGGACATGGTGAGGGGCATAATTCTGGGCAGGCCGTCAATATTGTTGCAGCACTGGCAGTGAAAGAAATTCTTGAGCGGGAACAGCTGAGTGGAACCGTTATTATCTGGCCTGGAATTGCTGAAGAACTGCTGGCAACAAAAGCATGGTTTGCGCGAGATGGCCTCTACGACAACGTCGATGCGGTGATATTCACCCACGTGAGCGATTCAATGGCTGTTGGATACGGACAGGCGCCGGGAACCGGCCTGGTCTCGGTTGAATACTCGTTTGAAGGTGTGGCTGCCCATGGCGCAGGCGGTCCATGGCAAGGCCGTAGTGCGCTCGATGCGGTCGAACTTATGAACATAGCCTGGAATTTTCGGCGCGAGCATCTTCGGCCCGTACAACGTTCACATTACGTGATCACAGACGGTGGTGATCAGCCAAATGTTGTTCCGTCAGCTGCATCGGTTTGGTATTTTATACGCGAGCTAACCGCCGAAAAAATTCGAGAGAACTTCGACACCTTACACCGGACGGCTGAAGGCGCCGCCTTAATGACAGATACAAGCTTATCTCGGCGCATCATCGGTGCAGCTTATCCACGGCATTTCAATAAACCCATCGCGCTCGCGATGCACAAAAATATGCGCGCGATCGGGATGCCGGAATGGTCAGATGACGATCAAGAATTTGCACGCGCGTTTCAAGAATTTATGGAAGCTGAAGAGATAACGGGTC
>DNHK01000397.1:5827-11528 GCA_003485905.1 Gammaproteobacteria bacterium
CGGGTCTAAAAACTGAAATTGAAGACATCGAAATACCGCTCGATGAACCACGATCAGGCGGCTCCGACGATATAGGCGATGTCTCGTGGAACGTGCCGACCGTCACGCTGAGATACCCATCGAATATTGCTGGCCGCCAGGGTCACCACTGGTCAAGTGCAATCGCAATGGCAACGCCTGTCGCTCACAAGGGTGCGGCAGCAGGCGCGAAAGTTGTGGCGGCAACGTTGCTAGATCTTGTACAGAACGAATCTTTACTGGAAGCGAGTTGGGAGTACTTTCGCGAGGAACAAACAGCTAATGAAAGCTACGTTCCGTTCATTTCGGATGAAGACCTTCCAGCAATTGAGAAAAATGCGGATGTAATGGCAGAGTTCAAAGAACGATTGAGGGGTTTGTATTACGACCCGTCAGAATTCGACAGCTATCTTGAGCAGCTCGGGGTTGAATATCCACAGTTAACACGACCAGAACAGGAATGACCTATCGCTGGCATGGCCAGCAACAGAATGTATGAATTGGAGAAATTTGTTTAAAATTACTTCGAACATGCACGTGTCGGATATAGATATAAACATAAAATGAGACAATCCTTGATCCAAATAGAAATCCCCTACAGATATCTATAACCTTTTTGTAGTTCGGGTTTAAATATAGGTGCGAACTTTCTAGATTCTAAGAGTGAATTCTCAATTTCAACAGATTTTCCACAAGTATTCTTGATCGAATATATTGGATTACAACCCCAACCCAAGTAGATTAGCATTGAATACATCGAAGAACGATAGCACCCAACAGACTGTCGAAGACCCCACGGTTGATCAAATTTTCGCTGGAAATTCTTGTGGGCTAAATAGACCAGAAGGCATCTGCTACTCTCCTAGTAATAAATACGCCGCGATTGCGAACTCTGGTGACGATTCAATTTCGGTCTATATAAATCGGAACAATTTCGAGCCGAGGATTGAAAGTGAACCTTACCTAACTATAAAAAACGCATGCCTGCATTATGTCCATGATCTAGACTTTTCTCCGTGTGGCACTATGCTCGCTGCAATCGCAAGAGAAGGTCACTCCTTATCAATATTTCACAAAAGCGAGCAACAACAACCTCTATTCGATAATAACCAGAAGGTTTTTATTAAGGGTAGTAAAACTAATCTAAGCTATCCAGCCTCAGTAAGTTTTGACCCTCGCGGCCAGCAGCTTGCCGTCGCCAATCGACAAACTGGTGGAATTTCGATATTTAAAGTTCCTGAATTGGTTTCCGCTAGCGCTCTGAACATAGAACCTGAACAAATAATTAGTGAACAGGAGCTTTTACGTTTTGGCATGGCGGCACCCCACGGACTAAGCTTCTCGCCAGATGGACGCTTTCTAGTTGTTCTACACAAACGATATTATTTAACAGAGAATGCTCAAGGTAATCATGGAATCTCGGTATTCAAAACCCATCCGAACTCCCATATGGGTATCTACCCAACTCCTATTGTTATGTTTGAGACAAGTGGTTCCTGTCTGCACTCTATTGGTTTTCATCCTGACAATCAATATTTTGCGACCTCATCAGAGAAAAGTGAAATTGATCTATATCAATGGCAATCCACTGCTGCGCCAAAAGATATGATCCTCAGGTTACCCAGCATCAGAAGCTTAGGAAATGAAGTAAAAGGCGTCGGCTTTAGCGGAGATGGAACTCAGTTAGCCGCTTGCACATCCAACGATCAAGTCATTGTCCATTCTGATTGGCTGACAACAAAAAGTTCAAATGAAGGAAACTTAAAGTCTGATATAGATACATTTGTTTCAATCAAAACGCCTCCAAATGCTACGCCCAATAAACCAGAATTTCTGGTTTATTATACGATTGGCGGTAATAAGGCGTACGCCGACGCTGCAATTCTATCTGCTAAATCACTTAAAAAAACTTCAAGTGTAGGCTTTGATCTACTTGCTTTGTGTGACGAAAAACTCGTTCCTCTGCTCTCAAAAAATGGCTTTAATTGTAGAGTGTTTCCTAACTACGAATCAGAGCTTGACGTGGCGGCAAGGCGCTTGAAGGTATTAGAAGACAAGACAGTATGGGGGTATGACCAAATTGTGTACCTTGATGCAGATGTTATTGCAGATGCAGACATCGGCCAATTTTTTCCGAGCAATTGAATCGTGACACGCTTTACGTTTGCAAAGAGGGTGACATAAGTAACTTCAAAAGCCCTTTTTGGGGGATTTATGGCAAGTACTTCGACGATCAACAATTAGCAGCGCTGGAATCAAATAAAATTTATCCATTCAACTCTGGGTTCTACCTTTTTCGCCCTTCAAAAAGGATGGCGAACGACTTTGATGAGGTGCTACGAATCGCGCTAAATTCACCAGAATCTTCATCCTGGGATCAAGCTTCCTTTAATCACTACTTCCCCATTCACGGCAAACTAAACCAGCTTATTATAAATAGTACGAACTACGATCTTGCCTATGTAAAACCAGGTGAACCACAGCGGCAGAACGGGAAGTTCGTACATTTTTGTGGAAAAGGTACAGATATAGAACACAAGCTTTACAAAATGTATCGCTATGTAGAAACTCATTTGGCTGCGCAGCACGATGAGTTTCGACCCCGTAGATATGAACTAAGTAAAAACGTCAGGATAAACATGCAGTCGAAGAGCCACTTTTTGACAGGCATGCCAGAAGGTCCTATTCACCTAAACAATTCGGCACGAATTATTATCGAGTTATTAGACGAGGGCTGGACGATCAGTGAAACAGTCGACGAAATAGCAGAACTAATGAATCAACCTCATGCACAAATTGCAGGGGAAGTTGATTCCCTTATCCGAACTTTATTGAGTAGAAACGCAATTGAAGAAGTAACAACTCCCAGCTTATAAACTCCTTAACGATTTAGCGACCCAGTATAAAAAAGAATATACCGACTAATCAAAAGCGAATTCTTCATGAGCGGAATCAATATCCTTGCAATGGAGTCTAACCCGCCCAACTTAGCTAGAACCCCTTTAGCCGGCTCTTTGCGCAACTAATTCCATAAGTCCTGATCAAGCATCCACTGTCCATCGACATTGTGCCAGATATGTGTAAAGTTCCCTGAACCTAAGGTCTCGCCCGAATCTCTTCCGGTAACTTCATAATTACCGCGCACCAACATCATGTCGTACCCCATGATGCTGTCGGTCGCATTTAAGGTGGTCAACGGGTTATCAATAGTAAAGTCACCCGCCCAAAACTCTTCTATTGGTTTTCTGCCTATAATCATTGGCGTACCGCGCAGGTAAAGGTGCGCATTTTCAGTATAAAGTTTACCCAGTCCCTCAGCATCAAATGCGTTGTAGGCTGTTGACCACTTATTAGCTAGTGCTTGAATATCTTCTTGAGCACTGGCAGAAAAAGTAACAAGGGTAAAGAATGCCAAGGCCAAGGTACATGTAACTTTTTTAAAATTCATTCTGGTCTCCAAAAGGTAATCGATGTGAGGTTCTAGAAAGGTGACGTGCTCTTATGCTGATCGTGGGGCACGAGATTCAACTTTCTTCTGTATGACTATTATAGCTTAAGACTACTATTTCTTAGTGGCTGCTTATGTCGGCTTTATTACCTCGGAGCGCCAGGTAAATGAAATTAGGATTATCGCCAATACACAGGCTGCTGAGATCAACACGAAACCGGCATCCCAGCCCGCCGAATCTACAACCATACCAATTACCACATTGGCTGCCACCGCACCGCCGACGTACCCAAAGAGCCCAGTAAATCCCGCGGCGGTACCTGCGGCTTTCTTCGGCACAAGATCCAAAGCTTGCACACCTATGAGCATAACGGGTCCGTAGATGAAAAACCCGATACCAATCAGCATCGCAATATCAACATTCGGACGGCCCGCAGGATTTTGCCAGTAAACCAATACACAGATTAGCGTGAGCAGAAGATAGAGAATTGATACTGGCGCTCGACGCCCATTGAATACTTTGTCGGATAACCAGCCGCAAATCAAAGTGCCAGGAATTCCGGCGAACTCATAAGATGCGTACGCCCAGCCTGAGTCTGCGAAGGAAAACTGCTTCACTTCGCTCAGGTAAGTTGGTGTCCAATCAAGCACACCATAGCGAACGAAGTAGACGAAGGCATTTGCCAGCGCGATAGTCCACAGAAGTTTGTTATTGAGCACGTACTCTAAAAAGATCGTTTTCGCCGTGAACTCTCGTTCATGGCTTTCGCTGTACTCGAACACTTTTGGATAGTCCTTGCGATGGGCTTCGATTGCCGGCAGGCCTACCGATTGCGGCGTGTCCCGAACGGATAAGAAAATAAACGCAGCAACTGCCACCGCTAGAAATCCGTGCACATATAGGATTGCGTGCCAATCTGCGAAGGTAGTCATCGCGAAAATTGCAATCAGGCCGACCATCCCACCGCCTATATTGTGAGCGACGTTCCAGATCGCCATTTTGGTGCCACGCTCATTAGTCGAAAACCAATGAACCATAACGCGCCCGGCTGGTGGCCAGCCCATGCCTTGAAACCATCCGTTCGCTAGCAATAGCAAAAACATGATAGCAACGGAGCCTGTAGCAAACGGCACCGTGCCCATCATAATCATCGTAGAGGCTGAACAAAGCAATCCAAGAGACATGAAGATGCGCGCGTTACTGCGGTCAGAAACACTCCCCATGATGAATTTGGATAAACCGTAGGCTATTGACACCCCGGATAAAGCCAAACCCAGGTCGGTTTTCGAATACCCCTGCTCAATCAGATAGGGCATTGCAAGTGAGAAATTTCTTCTCACCAAGTAGTAGCCAGCGTAGCCGACGAAAATGCCGATAAATACCTGAAGCCGGAGGCGTCGATAAGTTGTGTCGACTTCGCCGTCCGGCAAAGAGTCACGATGGGCCGCCGGATTAAGAAAACCAATCAAGGTTTGATCCAGCCCCGCGATTCAGTGATTGACCGACATATTGTTACACGGCCTTCATAGGCGATCTCCAGCAACGCTGCCAAAAGAAACAGTATCTTCATAAGTGCGCCATTGTTATTTACTTGCGCTCAACAGACCAGCGCTACAATTCCTCAATATAATTAATTAGTCATTAAACACTACTTACAAGTGGTGTAGATTAACACTGTAATAAACGACATCACTCTACTTTCGAGGTGAGAATTCTTTGGAACTCGATCCGTTCATTCTTTCGAGAATACAGTTCGCACTCAACATAAGTTTCCACATTCTGTTTCCGACAATAACGATTGGATTGTGCTGGATTTTATTGTTTTTCCGTATGTGTTTTACCTTTACGCAAGACCAGGAATGGGAATACGCGTATTACTTTTGGATCAAAATATTTGCCCTGACCTTTGCGATTGGCGTGGTTACCGGCATCACCATGAGTTTTCAATTTGGTACCAATTGGCCTGGGTTTATGGAAAAAGCCGGCAACGTCGCTGGCCCCCTGTTGGGCTATGAAGTTATGACCGCCTTTTTTCTGGAAGCGTCTTTTTTAGCTATCATGTTATTCGGCAAGAATAAGGTCTCAAACCGCGTACATTTGTTTTCGACGTTTATGGTTGCTATAGGTACGACCATATCTGCGTTCTGGATTATTAGCCTAAATTTCTGGATGCAAACTCCCGTTGGCTACAGCGTACAAGACGGTATAGTTCAGATCGAAAGCTGGCGAGAGAT
>DNHK01000286.1:0-4594 GCA_003485905.1 Gammaproteobacteria bacterium
GGCGGAAGAGGGCTGCATTGCCTACTCTTGGACTGAAGACCATCTGACGCCGGGACGAGTGTGGGTCTACGAAGAATGGACCTCTGAAGCCACGCTTGACGCTCATCTAAACACCCATTGGTACCGAGATATGGGCGCGTACCTCAGTACTTTCTCGCGAAAACCAACGACAAAAGTTATCAAGAAATACCGAGTTGACATAGAGGAACCTGTGTATGACGACACGGGTGTTGCCCGAGGCTACTTCTTCACAGCATAGGCATGTTTATTCAGACTGCAATATCCTCGGCGATATACAAAGCTGACAAGCCAATAGAGAATAAATTTGCCAGAAGTGCCTGTGACTAAGTAAAACATTTCACGAACTGTAAATAGCGGCTTTTATAATCGGTATAAGATGTCAGAATGCTAAGCTTAGTGAAACTCTCATGGGTAACGCAATGAACAGTAAAATTAGTGCTATTGCACTTGCTTCCACAATTCTATTCGCGGCTTGTGATTCGAATACGTCGGATACTCAAAAATCTAAAGTTACAAAGATCGTCGCTCAACAGCAGCCGCTCCTATCCGGTGTGTTTGTCGAAAACATGGATACCTCGGTTGAACCTGGTGATGACTTTTTCCATTACGTGAATGGTAAGTTGTTAAAGCGATCTGAAATTCCGGCAGATAGATCTAGCTATGGTGTATTCGCCAAATTGTCTGATGACGCACAAGAAGACGTAATAGCAATTATCCGCGAAGCTTCCGAGGGCGAATTTGCAAAAGGTTCAGATGAACAGAAAGTGGGCGACATGTACACGGCTTACATGGATATGGAAAAACGTAATGCTGCTGGTTTAATGCCGCTCAAAGGTGATCTCGAGCGAATTGACGCTATTGAGTCACATAGCGACTTAGCAAGTTATTTTGGCTTCGCAAACCGCTACTCCTTGTCTATACCGGTTAACTTTTTTCAAGAAGCCGATTTTAAATCACCTAACGATTACGGGCTATATGTTTGGCAGGGTGGCATAGGTTTACCCGATCGTGAGTACTATTTCGCAGAAGGTAAAGTGTCGGACGATATTCGTGACGCGTATAAAGCGCATCTTGAGCGAATATTTACGTTAGCGAATATGGAAGCTCCCGCAGAAAAAACTGCAACGGTTTATGCCATAGAAAAACGCATCGCTGGCTTGCACATGACAAAAGAAAAAAAGCGCAATTGGGCTGAAAACTATCAGAGCGTCACATTGGACGAATTGAAAGCCATGATGCCCTTGTTCGATTGGAATCGTTATTTAGCAGCGACTGAATTCGATACACCTGAAAAGCTGATCATTATGCAAAGAGACTTTTTGCAAAACATTGATGCTGTGATTGCAAATGTTTCCGTTGCTGATTGGAAAATTTTCCTACAATGGAGCTTGCTGAATAATGCTGCTGGCATTCTGACTGAACAATTTGACCAAGCCGATTTTGAATTTTATAGCAAAGTTTTATATGGCGTGGAGGAACCACGCCCTATGTGGCGTCGCGCTACTGGTGTGCTCGATAGTACCTTGGGTGAGGTGATTGGCCAAGTATATGTTAAGCGTCACTTCCCACCCGCAGCAAAAGAAAAGATGATCGAATTGGTTGATAACTTGCTCAAAGCTTATGAAGTCAGCATCAAAGAGTTAGATTGGATGACCGAAGAAACGCGAATCCAAGCCCTCGATAAATTGTCTAAGTTTACCGTCAAGATAGGTTACCCAGATGATTGGAAGGATTATTCTGCACTCAATATTGACGCTAAGGATCTTGTGGGTAATTTTCGCGCTTATTCGCTCTGGACATACCAGCAAGCGCTAAATAAACAAGGTCAACCTGTTGATAAAACTGAGTGGGGTATGACGCCACAAACAGTCAACGCCTATTACAACCCAACTGCTAATGAAATTGTATTTCCCGCAGCGATATTGCAACCACCCTTCTTTGACTTAAATGCCGATGATGCCGTTAATTATGGTGGGATTGGCGCAGTTATTGGTCATGAAATTGGCCATGGCTTTGATGATACTGGTAGCACGTTTGATGGCGATGGGGTGCTTCGCAATTGGTGGATTGAGAAAGATTTGAACGAATTTAAAGCGCGCACGCGTGCATTGGTTGCGCAATACAACCAGTTTCAAGCCTTGCCTGATTTGTACGTGAACGGCGAGTTTACGCTCGGAGAGAACATTGGTGACTTGGGTGGTATTAGTATCGGTTTAAAAGCCTATAAAATTTCACTAGAAAGCGAACCTGCGCCTGTAATTGATGGTTTTAGTGGTGTGCAGCGCGTATTTCTTGGTTTTGGACAAGTTTGGGCAAACGAATATCGTGATGAAGCCCTGCGTAGTCAAATTGAAACTAACCCTCACTCACCGTCGATGTTTCGCGCAAATGGAGCCGTACGTAATGTGCCAGAATGGTATGAAGCGTTTGAGGTTAAACCCGAGCATGCTTTATATCTGAAACCAGAAGATCGTGTAAAAATTTGGTAGCTTTTAAAGAAGAAAAAGAAAGCGATTGAAGTCTGAAGTTGCAGGATAAGCGACATGACGAATGGTGAAGATGTGTTTGCCTAAGCCAACATGGCAATGTCAGGCCCTGAGTCTAGTGGGCTTAGAACTAGCATTAGGTTTAGGGCTCTGGACGATGCTTTACGGCTTCGTCCTATACTGTTGCACCATTGTTATATCGCTTGCGTCGATTGATGTAAAACTTCAGAGTTTCACCTCGCAAAACTGGCATCTTGTTGAGGTTTATACTTTTTTTGTGTTTTTAGTGCTGGGCCCACCGACATTGATGGAGCTATTTGCGAGTGGTTGAATATTGCGGAGGCTAAGATCAAGGAACTTGTCTCAATTTATCGGGGTTTGCTGTCGGCGTGATCAGTCGCGAGGTAACAATTCCAACAACTAATTTTTCAGCCATAAGTCGTAAATCTAATTTAGCTATGCGCTTTGAGGTCTTTGGTTTTAGTTGGATAATCTTGGACTTCTTTGAAAAACATGGTTTATTGTGTCGGTTCCTTGCTGCTTTTTCTTGCATGTTTAGGAAGGCGTCGCAGATGTCGTTACGGAGTAGATAATGGAAATATGGATTTGGTTTGATGAAAACGAAGGCATTCTCAGTGGCATTGCTGCCGCGCTTGTTATTTTTGGTGCACTCAGCACGGCTGGTTTGTTCTTCGGCTTTTCGGGTTCAACAAGCGTCAGTACGAAATTACGCTAGCAGAACTTAGTAAGCCGTCACCTCATAAAGTTCAGTTTGCCAACTCTGATGGTTTCAAAATCGCTTTCACTGAGCAGGGTAAAACGTCTCCTGATTTAATCATCACGCCTGGTATTATTTCCAATTTACATGTCTTCTCTAATCTGCCGCCAATACGCGATACGATGGCAGGGCTAGAGGACTGATACTGTTTGGCACTACCCCGCGCTTTAGCCGATCAGACGATTATCCGATTGGCATGTCGGAAAGGACATTTAACCATTTAAGTCAGAACTGGACGACAGGGGCCGCTCGTGACATATTTTTCCCTAGCATCAGCCGTGATGTGATGGCCGATGATACCTATCGCGCTTTTGAGAAATTGTTATCGGACCGTCGCTCCTTGAATCAGATAGTTGAGTACATGAAGTCTCTTGACGTTCGGGACCTGCTTCACAAAGTTAGCTGCACGACGTTAGTGATACATTTCTCAGGTGATTTAGCAGTGCCGTTGCATATGGGGCGTTATCTTGCTGACCATATTCCTAATGCTCGTTTTCTTGAACTAGCCGGTGTTGACCACGCTGATCTGGCGAGTGCGCCAAGTGCTATTACTGAGATTCGTGATTTTATGCGCGCGTTAGATTAGGTGATGGCGGCCGGGTCCGAATAACCAGTGATGCACTGTTTCAGAGATACTAGGCGCGCGTACCGCATCGATTAATTTGCACGGCTTTCGCAGCTAGACGATGCATGAGGAGCAGGGCGCTGAAAGGGGTTTGTCCTCAGATAAATATTAACCCTTTGGGTTTGCTATAATTGCGCCGTTCCTTCGATATTGCGCTTTGCGCTCTTCAGTCCACTGGTCTATTTCCCCTTCAGGTACACCATAGGCCAGACCACGGCCAACCCCGGGTCTGCTGCGCACTCGATCGATCCAAGACATAACGAGTGGGTAGGGAGTTATATCTACTTTGCTCCACTTCCACGCGCGAAGCCACGGATAAAGAGCAATGTCTGCAATAGTGAAGGTGTCGCTTGCGAGCCATGGTTGTTTTTTTAACTGGTCGTTTAATACGGTGACTAATCTGATCGCTTCTGTACCAAACCTTTCTAGAGGATGGGCTTTCTCTTCAGGTGAAATCGAATCCATATATCTTGTATAGCTTAACTTGTTTCCAAATGCGGGTCCTACATTGGCGGCTTGCCAATATACCCAAGGTATAATATTCCATCTGAGGTCACCTTCCGGAAGTAAATCTGTTGGGTACTTTTCACCTAAGTAGTGCAATATTGCACAGCTTTCCATGACGCTTCTGTCCTTATCGATAAGTACAGGAATCTTTTGATTTGGATTATGCGCGGAGAACTC
>DNHK01000286.1:4674-4803 GCA_003485905.1 Gammaproteobacteria bacterium
ATCTATTCCAGCTTCGATGAGTTCTTCAATCATTATGCTGACTTTCCAGCCGTTGGGGGTGGCAGATGTCCAAAGTTCCATTTAACCGTCCTCTAAGCGAAGTAAGATATTTTTGGTGATTATTCGTCT
>DNHK01000286.1:4938-5100 GCA_003485905.1 Gammaproteobacteria bacterium
TTGCAAGACCCTAGCTGACTTGCTGTGTCTTCCGTCGTCCGAAGAGAATATCTTAACTGTTTTGTTGAGGAGGCGTCCCTATTGGACGCTCGCCTATGCAGACAACGTTTCTCCCTATGCCACTAAAATTTAGACTTTGAAGGTCAGAAATTTGCAACCTTG
>DNHK01000129.1 GCA_003485905.1 Gammaproteobacteria bacterium
GTTCTCAGTTGGGATAAGAAAGATGGTCGTCACGATGCGCTTGTTGAGGACCTTGTGTCACACGGTCCGAAGCGCGGTACTAATCTGAAAAAAGCGATTGACGCGGCCAATAGCTTGATTCCGAAGCCCGCTAGAATCTTACTGATAACCGATGGTCTGCCCGGCAAAGTTGACGGTCGTGGAAAATTAAAAGGCTGTCCCAGGGAGCAACAAAAAGTTTCAACGCTGACTAGCGAATGCAGGGTCTCAGTGGCGATGAAGTCCGTAGAAGCTATGGCGGAAGGTTTGTCTGAAGTGCCTGTCGATGTGGTTCTATTGCCGTTAGATGGCGATAGTGAAGCGATAAGATTCTACTCGATAGTTTCTGGTGTAACAGCTGGAAAATTACTCACGCCAGCTGTTGATTGGTTATTGAAGTGAAGAAGAAGTTCACTACCCCTGTTTCAATTGTCGCGTTCTTAGATGTCATCGCCTGTGGGTTTGGCGCGATTGTCCTGCTAGTACTGATTCTTCCAGTCGGCGAGTACGAAGCAAAAGGCGACAGTGAGGTTTATCAAAAAATTGGCGAGATGAGAAATCAAGTCAAAAGTTTAAACTCTGGTAATAGCTTGTTGGAATTAGATTTCGTATCGATGCGAGCCGCGCTCAGCGTACTCGTCACGAGTCAAGATAGTGCTAGTCGTAAAGAGGGTGCCGCTGATACGTCCATAGCAGTGTTAAAAAAAGAGTTGCTATTGGTCAGTGCGGCGGCAGATTCCCTTGAGCTCGAGTTAAAACAAAAATTACTCGATACAGGCGTTGAAAACGAGGGCCCGCCGAGTCGAAGCTACGGGATACCGGTTGATTCGGATTATCTGGTTTTCGTGATCGATACTTCCGGCAGTATGAAAAAAATATGGCCACGAGTAATGAGTAAAGTCTTGGAGATACTGCGGAACTATCCCCGGCTAAAGGGTTTTCAGATCCTCAGCGATCAGGGTGAGTTTTTGTATGCCGGCAAACAGAATTGGTTGCCGGCGGATAAGCGTAGCTTTGATGCAGTGCAAGCCAAGCTTTCAAACTGGAATGCGTACTCCAATAGTAGCCCTGTTGAAGGGATTAGAGTGGCTATTGATAGGCTCTATAGGCCTGGACTGAAAATAGGCTTGTTCGTTGCAGGCGATGACTACACGGGTAACGATTTCGACTCATTTTTGGCAGAAATTGAGTCGATACGACAGAAAGCAGGAGCGTCAGCACAGTTGAGAATTCATGCTTTGGGCTTTTTCAATGAAGCATTCTCGCAGTACCCAGAGAGATTCAGCCGGCTCATGCAAATACTGACCTTTGATCACGGAGGAGCGTTTCTTTATATCGGCAATCAAACGCCTCAACAGTTGACGATTTCACGGGGACGGCCGACGCCGGCAAGTGATTAAGCGAAAGTAAAATCTGAATGGTGGGGGCAGCTTTGCCTAAAGGCCTGTAGCGCGCTGATTTCATTGAAGGCGAGTAGTGTGTAATGTGGCGAGGGATCGACTCTCAGTGAGTTTCATTCCAGGGTTAGCATCCTGATGAAGATGGGATTTCTATTGACGCTTAGGGTTCACGCAAAACAGATTGTGGCCGAGAACCAAGCCTCTAACGCCTAACCAAAACCGAACTATTATTGACCGGATATGGTGGTGCGATTACTTTAGTGTTTCAAAATTTATCTGGATAGTGTTATGAAGAAAATTCTTTCGTCCTTGCTGCTAATCGTCGGGCTACAGGCTACATCGGCTTATAGTCAAGAGGCCACAGTCCCTGCCTTCGCTACGATATTTCAATTTTCCACGGCGGAGCAAGCTAGTGTCGTGGCTGCGATGTCTGCTTTTGCCCAGTCTGAATGTCGAAAATCGATGCCTACTGCTATCCGTGTAATGGCAGAAAGTTGGAATGGAACTGAAGCTCCTACCCACTCTGTTATTTTCAATTTCACCGACGCAAAATCGATAACCGAGACCTTCGGCAAGATGCAGCAGTGCAGAGCTGCTGGGAATCTCATGGCTGTCCTGAAGGAGCATACGCAACCGGTATCACAGCTACTACTGCGTACCTTGCACACCGGCGGTGATTACACGAAAGATACGACTTACGTTGTTTGGCAAACCAACGTTACTGATGAGGCGACTTACGTTGCAGCGTATAAAAAATTGATGGAAGCTCAGGAAAAAGCCGGTCTAGTTAAAGGCGCTTATGGTCTATGGCGAATTCAAGGTGGTGCCGATAGCAATGTTACACACATGGCTTTTTCGGGAGCCAAAGATCTAGAAACACTTTTGGAAAACGGAACTCCATCTAAAGCGTTTGCTGAATTCCAGAAGAAAGTTGGCGGAATTAGAACGGTCTACCGCACTAATGTTAACTTCGTGGTTGCGGATCTTTAAAGCGACTACGGTAGGGCGTTAGAGAATAAGATTGTTAGTTTTGGTCGCGCCACTGATGCTGCTACCGCTTTCGCTATCAGTGGCTGCCGAGGGTCATACCTTCATCTAATTACCTGCCGATACCCACAGGGTTAAAGGCAAGTTGTGTTGTGCAAATCGGTTCTCGATATTGCATCTGGTGAATGCGAGATGACGTTTTTCCCGATGTAGATTGAGCGAGGCGACTTAGATCATCTAAGTCGCCTTGTCAGCGGATCCACCCATCACACTCTAATAGGCTTGGGGTCGAATAGAGGTTCGCAAAATGCGTACAGTAG
>DNHK01000030.1 GCA_003485905.1 Gammaproteobacteria bacterium
CTAAATATGACGATTGATTGAACAGTTTTTCCGTCCTGTGTTTTGGTATGCGTTCTTCCGGCTATGTAGGTTATGCCAGATGGAGATTGAGCCATTACTTGACCGCTAGTATGCATATCATTCTGATCTAGGGTGGCATTCGGGGAGAGCGCTTCAACTTTGTTCGCAGTGGGGGTATTAGCTGGGCTTGCGGTTCCAGGGACATGCGCGATTACAGATGCACCAATCACCGACCACTTGTCTGGATCACTGCTAATAATGCCAAGTTGATCGGTTTTTGCCAGTATTCGTTCTATGCGAGCCGCTCCGATTAGAATTAATAGAACACCAATCCAAATAATGGCGCCTGGCAGGCTAATTCGTTTTAGAATCGTTGGTATCACTAAAACTCCTTGTTTCGAGGTTTTCCAGACAGCTTGCAGATCTACATTTTAGAACGATGAGCCTGGACCTTTTAAAAACTCCACTTCTTCGAGCGTGGAGTTTCGACCAAGAATACCATTCCTATGTGGATACCGGCCAAAGCGATCTATAATTGCTTTATGTTTTAGTTCGAAATTAAGGCTGCTTTCAAGTCCAGGTTGGTCGAACAACGACACGGCTTGCTGGTGGCTTTCAAGTTCTTCGCTGTGCATGAGCGGCATGTAAAGGAAGCTTTTTTCTGTAGTCGTTAGCTCTGCATCCATTCCAAGGTGGACTGCCTCTTGAGTAAGTTCAAGGGCTAATGGATCACTTGCAAAAGCGCGCGCATCGTCGCGGTAGATATTTCTCGAGAACTGATCTAATACGATGATTTCGGCCAGACGGCCATGGGCTGTGTTACGCCAGGCGCCCAGTAAATTTGAATGTGCTTGGTCATGAATTTCAGAAAATTTTCGGGCAATGCGCTGGTCTAACTGTGCGGACTTTTGCCACCACTCTTTAGTTGTTAATTCAGTAAACCAAAAATGCAATATCGTTTGTTCGTCTATCTGCATATTAATAATCAGTGTGGCTGGCAACTGTTTTTATCGTTGTAACAATAAGAACATAGCAAATTTGTATAAGCTTGTGTAAGTCTCCTCCTGATCGAACATTAGCTCAAAGCACTCTGGAATTTCTAGTTACTTACGCGGCGAACTGTAAGTTAGCCAATTGTGCATAAAGGCCACGCTTGTTTATTAATTCTTGGTGGGTGCCCGAATCTACGATGGTTCCAGCGTCAATTACGATGATCCGATCGGCTTTTTTAACCGTGGCTAAGCGATGCGCGATAACTAAAGTGGTCTTATTTTTCATGAGCCGTTCAAGTGCTTTTTGCACGAGTCGTTCGCTTTCAGCATCTAATGCGCTGGTCGCTTCGTCTAACAGCAGTATCGGAGGGTCACGCAGAATCGCCCTGGCAATCACGATACGTTGCTTTTGTCCGCCGGAAAGCAATACTCCTCGCTCTCCTAGATTACTGTTGAACCCGTCAGGTAGTTTCTGGATAAAATCTAGAGCGTGTGCAGCGTCCGCCGCAGCTCTAACATCTTCATCGGTGGCATCGGGTTTTCCATAGCGGATGTTTTCCATCGCACTGGTTCCAAAAATGACGGGCTCTTGAGAAACCATACCGAGTCGATCGCGAATTTTTCGTGGATCGGCTTGCGTGAGTTCAACACCATCAATACTAATACTACCGTCATCAGGATCGTAAAAACGCAGCAGTAATTGATATAGGGTGGTTTTGCCCGCACCCGATGGGCCTACAATAGCAACTTGTTCTCCGGGCTTAATTTGTAAGTTTAAGTTTTGCAGGGCTGGGTGCGCAGGCCTGGATGGATAGAAAAACGTTACGTTATCGAAGTTAATATCACCGCTGGCTGGTTCCGGCATACTAATAGGGTTTTGGGGTGCTTTGATATCGGCCTCAGTAGCGAGTAACTCCATCAAGCGTTCCGCGGCACCAGCGGCTCTTTGTAATGCTGTCATTACCTCACTTAGTGCCCCGACTGAACCGGCCACAAGTATTGAATAGAATACAAAAGCTGAGAGCTCGCCCGCGCTCATACGGCCTTGCATTACGTCGTTTCCGCCGACCCACAGGATGCTGCCGATGGCAGTAAATACCAGTAGGATCACTATGGCGGTGAGGATTGCTCGTTGGCTGATTCGGCGTTTAGCTGCTACAAAAGACCGTTCGACTTCTTTACTAAAATGGATTCGATCCTGGTTTTCGTGTCCAAAGGCCTGAACTGCACGAATACCGTGCAAAGCTTCATCGGCGTATGCGCCGATATCGGCAATTCGGTCTTGGCTGTCGCGTGAAAATTGTCTAACGCGTCGGCCAAAGAATACGATTGGACCAATGACTAATGGGACCACTAATAAAATCATGCCAGTTAGCTTTAGGCTGGTGACGGCAAGTAATATTAGTCCGCCAATCATAATTACAATATTGCGGAGGGCAATTGAAACAGAGGAGCCAATCATTGACTCCAATACAGTTGTATCGGCAGTTATTCTGGATAGCACTTCACCGGTTCGAGTGGTTTCAAAGAATCCAGGACTCAAATCCAATACGTGGCTAAATACGGCATCACGAATGTCGGCGTTCACCCGTTCGCCGATCCATGAGACATAGTAAAATCGTAAAGCGGTTGATATTGCGCTGATAACGATTACGACAGCCAAAGCGCCTAGGGCTTGTGTTAGTAAAGCGCTATTTCCTGAAGAAAAACCGTTGTCGACCAAGTATTGAATGCCTCGACCTAAAGCAAGCGTTGTCCCTGCTGCAATAACTAGAAAAGCAAGGGCGAGAAATACCTGTTTTTTGTATGGCCGAATAAACGCAAATATTGGTTTAAGTTCAGCCAGACTTTTACCTTTCGGTCGGTCAATATCAC
>DNHK01000369.1 GCA_003485905.1 Gammaproteobacteria bacterium
GCGCCGAGGGATGATTCTTTTTGCCGGAAGAGCACCTACCGCTGCCGAACTTAAGACTGTCCATGATGGCAGCGATAATACGCTGCGCAACTCGCTTCGTTCACTAATGTCAGGGCCGCAATTCAGGGAATTTATCGTAAGGGCAAGCAACGATCGCCTGTTAACAGCGGGCACCGAAGTTGAGCCTATAAATGCCAACTTCGGCAATTTCCCTAAACTCAGAAACCTCGCCTATGAAGTTAAACTTAATGAGGAAGAGTTTGCATGGTATCAAGGCTATGGCAGGCGCATAGACGTAGCTACAAAACGCGCCTCAGGCGAACTCATCGCACACGTTATCATCGACGAGTTGCCTTACTCAGAGATACTCACCGCCAACTACATGATGATGAATCCATTGGTTAACGAGCTGCTCGGCGGAACCGCGATATTCCCCGCGGATGCCGGCGACTCTGATTTTCTCCCCGCTAGAATTACACAGTACTACGTGGGTTCGGCGCTAAGACAAAGTGAAAAGCACCCTGTAGCGGGCTATACCGTTTCGATCATCGGCGCCCCGATGGCTGATTACCCTCACTCTGGAATACTTAGTGACTTCGCGTTCTTGTCGCGCTATCCAACAACCGCAACCAACAGAAACCGCGCTCGCGCGCGCTGGACTCTGTACCATTTCCTTGGAATCGACATTGAGAACTCTTCGCAGCGCCCCACCGACGAAGCAGCACTGTCGGATCGTAATAATCCGACGCTAAATAACCCGGCATGCACCGTCTGCCACATCGTAATGGATCCAGTAGCAGGCGCTTTCCAAAATTGGTCAGACTTCAATTATTATCGTCAGAATAACGGTATCGATTCGCTCGACCAGTTTTATAAGCATCCAGAAGACGGCTCGAATTCTCCCTACCAACAAGGTGACCTGTGGTATCGAGACATGCTGGCACCGGGTCTCTTCGAGACAGCTATTACCAGCCGCGACTATACACTTAGAGAACTCGCAGGCCGCATAGTCGAAGAGCCCGGCTTTGTCAGGGCTGCAGCACAATTTTGGTGGCCTGCTATTTTCGGCACGAAGCCCGTAGAGCTTCCTAGCGTTGAATCAGACCAGGGCTTCGCCGAAAAAAACGCGGCCTACCTGGCTCAGCAAACATCAATGGATGAGTTTGCGAACATATTGGCGCAACGTCTGAACGCGAAGGACATGCTTGTCGAAATGATCATGTCGCCCTGGTTTTCCGCACATAGCTCTACAAATTATGAGTTTCAGGCAGTGCAGCTCGAGGCAGACCTAGGAGCAGAGCAGTTGCTAACTCCTGGCCAAATAGCCGCCAAGACCCAAAACTTAACTGGCGTATATTGGCGCACAAATGAAAGCCCCGATGGAACTTCGCATTCTAAATACGATGAACTCAGTGTGTTATTGGGAGGTATAGATTCTATTGCGGTTACCGAGCGAGCCAACCTGCTGACACCATCTATGACCGCGATACTCCAAAGTCATGCAGCAGAAACAGCCTGCCCAATAGTGGTCAAGAATTTGGCGCTGCCACTTGCGGAACGACGCCTGTTTTTAAAAGTTGATGAAACCATAACCCCCTTATCTATTGCCTACACCACTACCGATGTAACCGCGAACTCTTCGACAGACTGGCAAGAGCATAAGTTAGTCGCTCAAATTCCAGCCAATGGCGCGGAAATCAAAGTAAGTTTTACTAACCCGTGGTGTGATTATAACGGAGAAAAATGCCTAGAACAGCGGGTTCTCTATGTTGATGCGCTGACATTGCGACACGCCAGTGGCTCAGAACAGCGATTCGAAGAATCAGCACCTGAGGTGAAAATTAGTGGCCAGCACTGCTATATTGAAAATTCAAGCGTAACGTTCTATAACCAGTGCACTATGACCCTGTCCCTCGACTTGGATAATACGGATAACTTCGAAATAATCGCTCACCTGGCCGCGCAACAGGCCCCCTCAAGAGAACAACCCGTTCAGGCTTCAATAGAAGTATTGAGCAGCGAAGAAATTCTAACCGCCCAGACCGGTAACGCACTACTTATCAAACAACAAATTATAGATCTATTCACCAAACTACATGGCAAACAATACGCGATAGACTCAACGCAAGTTCAGCAAACCTATTCTCTCTACGTCACCGCCCTGGCAAGTGCGCTACAAAGTTCTAATAACAATATAAATAATTGTAATGTCTGGGTTGATGGCCATTTCTTTTCTGACTTGCTCACACCTGAACAACTGGAAGTGGCCCGTTATCCTTCACCGAACGGAAATCACTACGAGATAGATTGGGATTATGTGAGCGAAATGACAAACCAGATAACAACCGATAACACCGGCGCTAAAAGGGCCTGGATCGCCGTTATCGCATACCTGCTTAGCCACTACGACTATTTACACGAGTAGATGATAATGAAGAACCGTAGGCAATTTATAAAAGCGCTTTCATTATCAGGTGTCGCTCTCTCTCACCCTAGCTTTGTCTTCGCGGCGAGTGCTTCGCCATTTACAGGCAAGCTTGTTATTACTGTGCAGGCTCAAGGTGGCTGGGATGTTACCCACTTCTGCGACCCCAAGGAGAATCAATCTGGGTCAGACATTATTACCAATTGGTCCAAGACCGAAGAAACAAGATCCGCTGGCAACTTGAGATATGCCCCCGTCGCCAACAACAACTCCTTCTTCGAGCGTCATTATGATAAGACCCTCATAATAAACGGAGTAGACTCCCAGACCAACGCACATTCGATTGGAGAAACGGCGAATTGGAGCGGACGTACTGCGGCTGGCTTTCCCACGTTAACAGCACTTTATTCCGCGGTTTATGCCCCACAGCTTCCGATGACCTATCTATCATTTGGCGGCTTTAGTAAAAC
>DNHK01000248.1:0-6812 GCA_003485905.1 Gammaproteobacteria bacterium
CAGGTTTGTTGTTGTCGGTTGATTAATCTTCGCTCTGCCAATGTGTTAAGTTTCGCCCAAGCATTGGCAGTTTTGTTTAACCATTTCAAATTCAAAAGCAGGAAATCGTGCATGTCGTTTAATTCGTTGATTCGAGGTCTATTTGCCCGTGACGCTTCAATATGGGCTGACGACCCCATCGAACAAGCAAAGATTATTGACCGATTGGGTTGGCTGGATGCGCCACAGTTTGCTGTGGATCACATGGACGAGATCAATACCTTTGCAGAGGAGATTCGTACTGAAGGCTTTCAACATATAGTACTACTTGCTATGGGTGGGTCGTGTTTGGCTCCCGAAGTCATGGCCAGAATTGCAGGTGCACAAGTGGGTTGGCCAAGATTGTGCGCACTTGATAGCACTTCCCCTGACAAGATAGAGATTGTTGAAGAAAAGCTCACTTTAGCGACCACATTATTCGTGGTTGCGAGCAAGTCTGGTAACACTATCGAAACCTATAGTCTCTATTTGTATTTTCGTCAGCAATTAATCGATGCTGGTTTGTTTCCGGGCAATCATATGGTGGCTATCACCGATGCGGGATCAAACCTTGAATCGGTGGCGGCACGTGATGAGTTTCGAGCTTGTTTTATTAATCCGGCAGATATTGGTGGCCGCTATTCGGCGATTAGTTATTTTGGTTTGGTACCCGCTGCGTTGATTGGTATCAATGTCCAAAGTGTTGCAGCATCCGCGATGCGGGCTTTAGCTGAATGTCAGGCAGGAACGGGTCGTGGGGTTTGCTTAGGTGAGTGGATGGGAAGAAACTGGCAAGTCGGCCGAGACAAAATGGGTATGGTTTTACCGGTTGATATAGAGCCGTTTGGCTGGTGGATAGAACAATTAGTTGCTGAGAGTCTCGGTAAGCAAGGTAAGGGAATATTGCCTTGGCGGGCTGAAATGCCTGAAAGTAGCTATCCTGATGATATGTTTTTTGCAGTTTGGGGCGAGTTGGAGAGTAAAGAGGATCTGAGCATAATGCATCAGGGTGCGTTACAGACCACAAGCGAATTAGGTGCCGAATTTGTTCATTGGGAAATTGCCACAGCACTGGCTGGTGCAGTGCTTGAAGTAAACCCATTTGATGAACCGAATGTCACAGAAGCTAAGCAGGTGACATCGAGAATATTGGCAGAGGGTGTTGAAAACCTGAGCTTAGTTGGAGCACCTATATCTAGCTTGGTATCTCAGCTTGGGTCAAAAGACTATATAAATGTTTTAGCCTATTTGCCCGACACTGACGAAGTTAAGTATTCATTGGGGCGACTAATTAATAAAATTCGTGACCTCACCGATCGGCCGGTGATTTTAAGTTGGGGCCAACGATATTTACACAGCACCGGGCAATTGCATAAAGGTGGACCGAATCAGGGGGTGTTTCTGGTTTTGGCGGGTGACACGGGGCGAGATAAAGTAATTCCAGAGCAAGCATATGGTTTTCGAACGTTGTTGCTGGCTCAGGCCCAGGGAGATTTTAAGGTGCTGCAAGAGAAAGATCGTCGCGCTACTTACATCAAGATATCGGATGATATGGTCGGCGATTTGGAAAACCTAGGTATATAGAGACTCAGTATTCGTCTGAAAGTAATTCAAGTAGTTCATTTTCCATTTCCAGAGCGTCTTTTCGGCCACATTCTATAAGTTCGCGACAGAAGCCCTTTTCGAACATTAGGTAAGAAATAAAGCGTCGACTGGTTTCCCTCTCCATACCAATAATTCTAAGTAAATTTCTCAAGGTACGGGGTAGGTTTTCGTAATGTTTTTCAGCTATGGCCGCGATATCTACAGAGGGTGAAATAACTGCGTGTTCAATAGGGCTAAACTCAACAGCATCAGTTGGAACGCTCTCTGGCACATGGTCGAGTGCTAAGTTTATCCGTTCCAGCCTCTCTATATCTGAATACATTGAATTTAGGAATAAGGTATCCATGATGTAGCCGGCGATTTCCCCGACGGTTGGATAGCTTATGGGCTCTTGGGCCTCGGAGTCGCGCTCTACTCTTAAACCCACAATTAACACTTTAGATGCCCCTAGATGGAGTGCCGGGCTAATTGGTGCGTTCTGTCGCATCGACCCATCGCCAAAGTACTCACCATTCAATAGTATAGGCGGAAAAACTATTGGGATAGACGATGAAGCCATTAGATGCTCTACGTTGATTGCATCAGCTAGCCCACCTCGATGAACTCTAGCCCAGGGTCGTATGTCGCTGGTGCCAGCGTAAAATGACGTGGACCGCCCACTGGTGTAACTGCAGGCTGTTACCGAAAGAGCTGACAGATGGCCTGCGTCGACCTGTGATTGGATTCGACTAAAGTCTATTCTATTAGAAAGGAGATCGCGTAGAGGCGCGTTATCGAGTAAAGAATGAGGCCCTTTTTCGGGATTCCCAAACCCAACCGACGTCCAGCCCCAACGTGCGACGCGAGACATCAATCCCCAGGAAGCTGTTCGAAAGACATGATGTGGTTCAAAGTTGCTCCACACATCTATAAGTTTGGCGACCCCTTGATGGAAATTGTCGGCGTCAGCGGCTAGCGCGGCTGCATTTATCGAGCCGGCGGATGTACCCGATATAATGGGGAAATAGGTACCCTTTTTTCGCGGTAATATTTCTGCCAGCCCTTTCAGCACACCAACTTGGTAAGCAGCTCTCGCACCACCGCCGCCAAGGACAAGCGCTGTCGAGGGCTTTGAACTAACTTGATCTGTCACCAAACTGGGTCTCTTGTTTATTCCTATCCGACAGCTGGCACATCACCAATACGGCTAATTCGGCTTCGTAAAGGTTTCGATTGGGCTGCGGTTTTCGGGTCTTTGAGTTTCACTGGTTCAATTGCTGCTACTTTGGGCTTTTGGACACGGCTGGCCGGCTTGGGAGTGCTGCTATTTTTACGGGCGTCTGGCCTTGTCTCTCTTGTGCCTCGCTTGTCTCTTCGTGGAGGCTCGACAATAACCATATCTTTGACCAACAAATCCTCGTAGTTGCGCTCGACCGGAAGTTTGTGCCCGGTGTACTTCTCTATATCTGCTGCGTGCATACCAAAAGTTTCACAAATCAAACTGATGGCAACACCCGTTGCTCCAGCACGAGCAGTTCTGCCTATTCTATGCACGTAGTCTTCAGCGTCTTGTGGTAAATCGAAATTTATAACTAGACCGACATCTGATATATGTAAGCCCCTTGCGGCGACGTCCGTCGCTATCAAAGTATTGACTTCACCTGACTTAAACTTTTTTAGAAGTGATTCACGTTTTCTTTGTGGGACATCACCTGAAAGCATTCCATTCTCAAAACCATTAGCGTTCAGCGTCGCTTGAATTTTCTCTGCCATCCGCTTGGTGTTTATAAAAACCAGACATCGCAACCCGGCATGGGCTTGAAGAAGCCCCATTAATAGCGGCAATTTGTCAGGGTTTGAAGGTAGATATGCTTTTTCGGTTACCAGCTCTGCAGTTATCCTGTCGGTTTCGACGACTACTGACTCAGGACTGGCCATGTGTTCGTAAGCAAGCTCTTTCACACGCAATGATAGGGTTGCAGAAAACATCAAGCTTAGTCGCTCTTCAGCCGGCGACATTGAGCGAAACAAATAACGTATATCGTTTATAAACCCAAGATCGAACATTCGGTCGGCCTCATCAAGGACCATTACCTCGAGCTTTTTAATATTGAACACGCCTTGCTTAAAGTAGTCGATAATTCTACCTGGTGTGCCTATTAGCACGTCCACACCCGCTTCCAGTTGTTCGCGTTGCTTTTGGTAGTCTGTTCCGCCATACGCAAGGCCGAGCTTTAGACCGGTATGCATATTTAGTGGTTTGGCATCTTCATATATCTGTATAGCGAGTTCTCTAGTTGGCGCCAATATTAGTGCGCGAAGTTGAGAAGTTGGCTTGTTCTCGATCTCGGTCTTTAGTAAATGGTGGAAAGTCGCGATTAAAAAAGCTGCAGTTTTTCCTGTGCCAGTTTGAGCCTGGCCCGCTACGTCCTTGCCCCCTAATGCTATAGGTAGCGCTAGCGCCTGGATTGGCGTGCAATAGTCGAATCCAGTTTCTTTAATGCCCTTCAGTACCGGTTCACAAATATCTAGGTTAGAGAAAGTTTGTGTACTTAAGTGATTCGCACTTACGTCTTGAGTTTCGTTGATGATCGGCGTTTTAATGTCAGTGTCAGTGTCAGTGGGCGGTTTGGTGACCACATTGCTATCATTCGGACTAATGTCGTTGGTGCTCGTTTGGTTATCAACTTCTATATCTGGCTCGAGTGCTTCGACAATTTCAACTGCGTCCAAAATAGGTAACCCTTCTTCCGGCAAACTATCGCTGGAACTGGCTTCGGTAGATTCTATCTCACCGTTATTATTTTCTGTTTGTTCGTCACTCACTTGAAATCCTCAGAGTTGGACCCTATTTGTATTATATCTGCTTGCAATGTAATGATGATTGACGTCAAAATAAACGTTGGTCACAAACTTTGGCAAACAACCTCAATATTGCGCGGGGGCATAAGGCGTCGCTTCGTAGTAATTCCAATTCTAACCGATACTGATCTAACAGATACCAATTATGTCTAATACACTCACAATTTCTGATGACTCTTTTGACAACGATGTTCTTGCCAGTACAGAGCCGGTGCTAGTCGATTACTGGGCCGAATGGTGTGGCCCATGCAAAATGGTAGCCCCAGTGCTTGAAGAGTTAGCTTCTACCTATACTGGTCGTTTAAAGGTAGCCAAATTAAATATAGACGAAAATGCCGGGACGCCGCCAAAGTATGGTATTCGAGGAATACCTACTTTAATGATCTTCAAAAATGGAGAAGTTGCTGCTACTAAGGTTGGCGCGCTCAGCAAGTCTCAGTTAATTACCTTTATTGATGAGAATATTTAGTATCAGCAAGTTTCAGTACGCATTACCAAATCGATATGCTGTAACTCGTATGCTTCGAGAGACGATGCTAAATCTAAGTGTTGGGGCTGGACGCCTGTTATAAGCCGTGTTAACGTTCTCCCGTTGGGCGATAATCCATGGCTCAATTATTGGGCTGCTCCAGATTGGGTCTGTACCAATCTGGCCCTAGTGCAAATTTCTAGTGAGCCTTGTCTATAATCCTTGAATTACCTTTCTGAGCTATAAGTATCTTTGTTCAGAATTTCCTACCCTAGCCGATCCGGCACACCAAAATAATTATGTCTGTATCCCTCGCTGAATTAAAGAAAAAACCACCCACTGAGCTTGCTGAGATCGGTCGGAGCCTTGAGCTCGACGGAATCGGTCGTATGCGCAAGCAAGACCAAATATTTACCGTCTTAAAAGCATATGCTAAGGCCGGTGAGGATATTAGTGGAGAAGGTGTTGTAGAAATATTGCAAGATGGTTTTGGTTTTCTGCGCTCGGCGGACAGCTCTTATTTGGCTGGTCCAGATGATATTTATGTATCTCCTAGCCAAATTAGGCGCTTTAATTTACGTACTGGCGATACGGTACACGGTTTGATACGACCACCGAAAGAGTCGGAGCGGTATTTTGCTTTACTAAAGGTTGAAACGATTAACTTTCAGCCTCCGGAAGAAGCCAAGAATAAAATACTTTTTGAGAACTTAACGCCATTGCACCCGGATGAGCGCATGCGTCTGGAGATGGGAAATGGCTCGTCAGAAGACCTGTGTGGCAGGGTTATCGATTTGATTGCTCCTCTCGGTAAAGGGCAACGAGGTTTGATTGTGTCCTCGCCGAAGAGTGGTAAAACAGTGATGTTGCAGCAGGTTGCTCAGGCAATCGTAAGTAATAACCCTGATTGCGAGTTGATTGTATTATTAATTGATGAGCGCCCAGAAGAAGTTACGGAAATGCAGCGCTCAGTTCGAGGTGAGGTTATCTCATCAACTTTCGATGAGCCTGCGATGCGACATGTGCAGGTAGCAGAAATGGTGATTGAGAAAGCTAAACGATTAGTCGAGCATAAAAAGGATGTGATAATTCTGCTTGACTCAATTACCCGTTTAGCGCGCGCGTACAATACGGTTGCACCTGCGTCTGGTAAGGTGCTTACCGGCGGTGTTGATGCGAATGCGCTGCAGCGACCGAAAAGATTTTTTGGAGCAGCGCGCAACATTGAGGAAGGTGGCAGCTTAACTATTTTGGCGACTGCCTTGATAGATACCGGCTCTAAAATGGATGAAGTTATTTATGAAGAGTTTAAGGGAACAGGTAATTCAGAAATTCATCTAGACCGAAAGGTCGCTGAGAAGCGGGTATATCCGGCTATTATTGTTAATAAGTCGGGTACCCGTAAGGAAGAGTTGTTGACGGAGCCAGCGGAATTGCAGCGTATCTGGTTGTTACGAAAATTGTTACATCCGATGGATGACGTGGCAGCAATCGAGTTTTTGTTGGATAAGCTTAAATCAACTAAAAGCAATGCCGAGTTTTTTAGTGCAATGAAGCGGTAGGCTTATTTTGGGGCTCATAGGGCCTTGCTTGTTACCCAAACTTGAACTACCATCCGCGCCCCAATTGAAATGCGATCGGCGGTAAATCATCGCCATCCGTAGCATTACAGAGAGAAGATTATGAAAACTGACATTCATCCAAACTATTCAGACGTGAAAATCACATGCGCTTGCGGAAACGTAATCGATACTAGATCAACCTTAGGCCAGGATTTAACCGTAGAAATATGTTCTGCTTGCCATCCTTTTTATACGGGTCAGCAGAAGGTAATGGATACCGCTGGGCGTGTCGGTAAATTTCAGGAAAGATACGGGCG
>DNHK01000248.1:6840-8025 GCA_003485905.1 Gammaproteobacteria bacterium
TACCAAAAAGCACCCTTAGGGGTGCTTTTTTATTGTTAAGATTTTGCTCTTACGATTTTTATAAGAACGCATTCGTTGTCAGATGGAAAAATGAGCATGAATAATGTGTTGGTTATCGCAGGACATGACCCTACGGGCGGCGCTGGAATAGTTGCCGACGCTCAGGCTATCCGATCAATGGGTGCACACCCAGTTACTGTGATAAGCGCACTTACAGATCAGAATACGAATCGCGTAAGTAGTTTCGAAGCTGTAGACACTGAATTAGTTTTGAGACAAATTGAAACCTTAACAAAAGATATAAACTTTAAAGCAGTTAAAGTCGGGATGCTAGCAAGCAACAGCTTGGTTCAAGCTGTTGCGCCAGTGTTACAAAAGTTGCAAATACCTATTGTCTTCGATCCAGTACTGGCAAGCGGGGCCGGAGACAGTTTGGCCGATGATGGGCTGGTAGACGTGATATGTGAATTTTTACTACCGCACGTGGAAATTGTAACGCCCAATACCCCAGAATTATTCTGCCTTACTGGCCTCGATAACAAGGAAACACCGGAGCAGTTTGAACTCGCAGCGAGGTCTCTACTAAAAACGGGTGTAAAGTATGTGTTGCTTACGGGTACACATGCGACAAGTGTTGACGTTTGTAATCGCTTATACCCGTTGAATAAATGCTATGTGTGGCCTCGGCTTGAAGGTGAGTATCACGGCTCTGGGTGCACCTTATCTAGCACACTATCGGCGTTATTGGCGAATGGGGCGCCATTAGAAATTGCAGTAAAAGAGGCGCAAGAATTTGTATGGAATTCTCTGGTAAATGCCTACCGAATTTCAAATGGGCAAAGTATTCCCTGTCGGGATGGGCGCTAAAAGCGAGTATTCATGAATAAGGAAATTAACGGTTTATACGCGATAACCGATGAGGATTTACTTGGGAAGGATATATTTAGTTCTGCCATACAAGCGGTATTAGACGGCGGAGCGCGAATTGTTCAATACCGGGATAAGTCTGCCGATTTTAATCGGAGACGAGCCGAAGCAAAAATAGTGGTAGACGCCTGTGAATCTGTGGGGGCGTTGTCGATCATTAATGATGATGTTGAGTTGGCCTACGCCGTTAACGCTGATGGCGTTCATTTGGGCCAATCGGACCAGACTTTAAGTGCTGCGCGTGAAATCCTAGGGGCA
>DNHK01000187.1 GCA_003485905.1 Gammaproteobacteria bacterium
GCAACTTATCGATGGTATAGATGCCGAGTTAAACACACGTTTGTTCATTGCTGTTCTCATTATTGGGTTGGCATTATTTCCTGTCAGCACTTACCGGGTAAACAATTCGCTCACGAACAAGTTGGATTCATTTGCAAATCGATTTGTTGATCACAGTTTGGTAGTAATCGCCGCACTGTTTTTACTCTCACCTACGGGTTACCCATGGTATGCAGCCTGGATGCTACCGTTGTTAGTGTTAAGGCCAAATCCGGCGTTGCTCCTTTTAACGGCCACACTCCCTCTGTACGATGTCCGCTATTATCTGGCTGCAGCCGAGCAGGAAGCGTACTGGTTGCCCACGGTTACCGCGCTGCAATTCGCCCCATCTTGTATTTGGCTGATCTGGCAAAGACGTAAGTCAAGCCGGTACGTAGTGGATTAAATACTATGGCGAGTATTAGCATTATTATTCCTGCGCTAAATGAGGCCGAAAGTATCCCGTTGGTACTAGATAGCATTCCACCGAGATTAGGGCAGGTCATCGTCGTTGACAACGGCTCAGCGGATCAAACTGCCGCGGTGGCAGCTAAACATGGAGCAAGGGTAGTATCCGAACCTCATCGTGGCTATGGACAAGCCTGCCAGCGCGGGATTTGCGCCGCCGGAGATTGCGATATTCTGGTTTTTTTGGATGCTGATTTTTGTGATGACCCAGAACTAATACCTCTGCTAGTTAGTCCAATCGAATCTGGGCACGCCGATTTCGTTCTCGGTAGCCGATGCGCAAACAGTGTTTCCAAGCAACGCTTAACACCGCAACAACGTTGGGGGAACTCGCTTGCATGTATGCTAATGAAGTTTATATGGCAGGGCCAATATACTGACCTAGGCCCATTTCGAGCCATCTCGCGCACCGCCCTTACGTCCTTGAATATGCAAGATCAAAATTTCGGTTGGACCGTTGAAATGCAAATTCGAGCGCTGAAAAAAAACCTTCGGATAGTCGAATTATCCACACCCTATCGTCTGCGTCGCCACGGTAAATCAAAAATCTCTCAAACCGTTAGCGGCGTAATAGGTGCCGGAAGCAAAATATTATTCGTTATAGCTCGCGAGTTTATTAAACGTGATCATCAAGCTGAAAAATCGTATCAGGACACAAAATAGACTGATTCGTTTTAGCCAAAAACTCATCGCGCAAAACCTAGTATTATTTTTTCAAGATTGCCTCTTAAAATTTGTTGGTAACCATCCGTGACCAGCTTACGATCTACAGTGAGGCCTGGGTCAGCGGTATCCAACACAACAAGTTCAGCACCCGCGGCTTGCACCGCCCCCTGAATCGCCTCACTGGGTTCCCATTTGTGTAGCACGACTTTGATTTCGCGAGATTGTAAATGCGCGGTTAATCTATCCAAATCTTCATCAGTCCAGTCAATATCCTGCTTTAAAAAGTAACCGTCGACGTATAGACCCATATCATTGGTCAGGTATACAAATTCATTAGCCAAGGCAAAAACACTGATATCAGCAACATCTAGGAGTTGGTTTTGAAACTCTCTATACAAAGCCAGTAATTCGACCTTTAGCGCATCGCGGTTAGACAAAATAAGCGCCGCGAACTCTGGAAAAGTACGTGCTAAATCAACCCCGACAATATCAGTCATGCGGATAGCATTAGTTAGGCTTAACCAAAAATAAGGTGCATCACTAACTGTCTCGCGGGAGGTGTCATCGGTCGCCCAAGCAACATTCGTGGACGGCTGTTCAACTAGAGCAACGCCAGGAGAGCTTAGCGACCACGGCTGGGCAGCATCAATATAGACCAAATTTATATTTGCCTCTCTGGCAAAACGATAAAGTGGGTCTGCTGGTAATGCATTGGTCACTGCGACGACAGCGTCAGCAGATTTAAACAAAGGCTCAAATCGACTAGTACGCCGCTCAATGTAATCTTTCAGGCTATTAAAGCGCCTTCCGTCTTCTGGGACATTTACGGTTTCTATCGAGGTATCTTCTAACAGCGCCCGCGCTATGGAATAAGTTGCTTGAGTGCCTGTTACAACCTTAAGACCATCGGCTACATCAATCGCAGATGATGGAGAAGCGGAAAACAGTAGCGCTAGCAATAAAACAACCCGATTGGACAATGCCACAAGGTTTAACTTCTGATCTGACGTGCTCGTTATCAAGGGGTTCATCATTAAAATGCAGCTTCGCGAAAGCGCGGCATTGCCATGCGTATCAACAAAGTGGCAAGAAAAATAATCGCTGCGGTCAGAATAATGGCTCCCCCGCTAGGAATTGGCAGGTCATAAGCCATCGGTGCGTACACTCCAAAAACACAGCTAAACGTTGAAAAAATAACACTCCACAGTACGAACCCTCGAATTGAGGTGTTTAAATTACGTGCTGCCGCTGCTGGAATCAACAATAGCGCCTCGACCAAAACTGCGCCCACTATCTTCACGCAAGCCACAGTCAATATCGTGATTAGCAGCACAAAAACGTACTCTAACAGGTGCACATTAACGCCGCGCACATGTGCCAGGTTCGGGTTAAGACTAGCCAACAACATTTGATTGTAAAGCGGCAAAGCGACCGCAGCTGTAATCAATGCCGTAACTAGCAGAACATTCATATCAAGATTATTCACCGTGAGAATAGATCCAAACATCACGGTATCCAGAATATGCGTGTTCACTTTAGCTGACACGAACAGCAAAGCAGTGGCGCCAACCGCTAAAGAAATCGACAGGAAAACACCAATCAAGGTGTCCGAGGACATCTTGGTGCGGTTACGTGTGAAATTCAACAACAAGCCAAACAAAATACAAAAACTAAACATCGAAACATACGGTGCGGTATATGACTCCCCAAGAATGACGCCTATGGCAACCCCGGTTAACGCAGCGTTACCCACCGCCTGCGAGAAAAATGCCATTCGTTTAATCACGACCATCGTGCCCACCGCACCGAGTAACGGGCCCACGATTAGGGCACATAAGAACCCGTTGACGACGAACTCATAAGAAAACATAAAATTAATCGTGCCTTCGTAAGCGGCATCAACAAACAAGGTACGAATTGCATCGTATAAAGCATTCATAATTATTCGACCTCTTTACTCACGGTTTCGACTTCTTCTCTCACAGCTTCGATCTCTATACCCGCAGATTCGGCGTCATCACCTTCCTGCGGTGATTCATTGAAACTTAAGGTAGGAAACAATTGATTTGCCACGCCGGTTTGAAGTACCTCGGCAGGAACACCATCAAGCATGATTGTTTTATTCACATATGTCAGCTTATCCGCCACTTCGTTAACCTGATTTATATCGTGGTTGATCCACACAACTGTTCCGCCATCAGATACAAATTGGCGCACCGCTGAGAGAATCATCTCACCACCCGCCACGTCCAAGCCTGTCATTGGTTCATCTAATACTAGCAAAGCGGGGGCCGGCATCATTGCCTGAGCAAAAATTACACGCTGACGCTCACCTCCCGAAAGGCTGCCCAACTTTTCGTTACGTTTGCTTGTCAGCCCAAATTGCTCCAATAATTCCGCAGTCTGCACCGCTAGGAGTTTAGATTGTCCGAGAAACGCCGGCCGTCTTTGGGTAGCCATCGTCAAAAAGTCTATAACACTCACCGGAAGCGTTTTATCGATCTCTAATTGTTGCGGGACATAACCAATCGTACGATTGTCACCCCACTCGATTTCAATATTTCCAGTGTGCGGCATCTGCCCAAGCATGCAACGGATTAACGACGTTTTACCACCACCATTTGAACCGATGATGCAGTGGATCGTCGCGGGACAAATCGAGAAGCTGATATTTTCAAGAATCTGGGTATTACCAAGATTCAGGCCAATATTTTTAAATTCGATGGATGGGCCTTGCATAATTCAGTACCAAATAAGCTTAAGGTGCGGTCGCTTTAATATTGGCAACATCGCGAATAGCGCTGGCCAGCGTAGTTAAATTTTCGAGCATTTCATCAGCAAATTTTTCATCCGAATAGGGCCCACTACTAATATGTGATATCGAGTACATTTGTACTCCGGTTGCGTCGCGAATTGTGTCGGAAAGTGCGCTGGCAAAATATTTTTCAGCAAACAAAACATTAACGTTTGATGCCTTAATACGATCAATTGTATCTGCCATCTGACGTGCTGTTGGTTCTACCCCATGGCGTGGCTCAATTACCGCGGACACGTTCAATCCCAGTTCCTGCATTATGTAATCGTATCCACTGTGCATGGTTGCACAACGAAAACCAGATAGATCTACACCGGTAATCATGCCATCAAATTTTGCGCGCAACTTGCGCAACTCAAGTGCATAGGCGCGCGAGTTTTTCCGGTAAAAATCAGCGTTTTCAGGATCATACTCAGCCAACTGGCGGGCGATACCATAAATTTGCTGGATTGCTGCAACCGTAGATATAAACGTGTGGGGATTAACTACTTTGGCGCCACTCGGGTCGCCAGCGATAGGAATTAACGAAACGCCGTCATTTGCATATATCAACGGTAGATCGTCTTTAGCTCCAGCGGCCTGCAGAATTTCAAATGCCCAGGAATCATGGCCAATGCCATTCACAACCATCACATCCATATCCAAAATACGCTTCATATCAGCGGGCTGAGGAACATAGCCGTGAGGATTACTCTCGGCGCCAATTAACGGAATGACTTCGGCTCGATCGCCAACAATATTACTAACAAAACTAAAATAGGGGTGTAGCGTGACCCCTACCTTTAAATTTTCTGCATTGGCTGTGGGCATAATCAAGATTGAAAGCAACGCCAACACGTTTGCTAAATGTCTTGTAGAGCCGATGGGTTGATGCATCTAGCTATTCTCCAAAAATACGTTTAACTTCTTTATCGCCGCTATACGGCACAACTAATTTCCACCCTTCACGAACCAAGGTATCTCTAAATCCCGATTCCGGCATAGCAATACTGCGCTGTGGATGCCACCAAATATCCAAAGAATTATTGTTACTAAAGCCAGCGTGTACATGGCCTATAGTGAGCAAAAATGAGCCTTGCTTATCAAGCTGACCGTTAGTCCCCAAATACATGGAATAGCCCTGCATTTCACCTTCGGCGACGGGTTCGAATAGTAGCCAATCAACCGATCCACTCTGCTCCCAACTAGTATCATGGTAAAAAGGCGGGACAAGATAGTCCTGAAAATCTTCAATATTCGGCCAACGAAACTTTTCATCTGGTCCATTAAAGCGATTCACATCATCGTAGATATACGGGACTTCGTCTTTTACCGTGAAAAGTGAGTTATAGATCGCCTGGTCAGCCCCCTCAAACGAGTTGAAAGAACTAATCTGCCAGGCATATATCTGTTCTTCTGTTTCTTGTCGCCCTAGATTCGCTACATATAGCAATTGTGCAGAAATGAGAACGATCGCGATAAGGCCCAGCACCAACGCCTCATATCGACTCCCGGCAGCACGAACCAGCTGCAATGCTTTAGCAGTCATATTATTTCATTTACCCTGTTGAAATTGGGCTAACGCACTAGGGCGCATAGGCCCGAACCCACAACACTGCATCTACCGATAGATCCTTGTCATTGAACGATTCGCCATTATCCAGATCCAATGCACAGATGCCCCACCAGCCTTCTTTCGGGAGACCGATTGTGATCTCACCACGATCATTTGCTCTCACGCTCATAGTGCCAAATGAGCCTTGCGGTGCTTCTATTTTACCGATTGGATCAAATATAGCCTGATCGATCAGAGGATCATGGTTCAAATATTCAATTTCTATTTCCGCGTTTGCCACCGGCTCCCCATTTGAGAGAACCACGCCACGAAATACCCCACCAACCCAATTCGCGTATGGCTTATCTAACGGAACAATTTCTACAGGCAAGCCTAATGGGGCATCCCATGAACCAGGCGCACCGCCAACGTTAATCATGGTCCGAGTATATTGCTGAATGTACTTATCTTCCGCCGCCTCGTAATACGGCTCGGGAACCAACACAAAACTATAATCTCCAATTGAGCGTGTAACAGATTTAGGCAGATTCGCAACAAAGGCATCACCCGATTCCTGGTCAGAATTTTTCCAAGACACTGGTTTTAAATATTCACGCAAATCGGTTGTTCTAGTCGGTATTCCCTCACCCCTGTCCTGGATCACATAGAACTCCTGTGGAGTGCCCATACTCATAGGGTAACCATTGTGAAATGGGTGCGAGAACACCAGGGCAATATCTGTTGCCTGTGCCTCATTGAGGGCAGATTCTGGCGTATATAACAGTTGAAAATGGGCTTGCGCCGTATTGCCTAGTAAACCCGCCGATACAAACAAAGCAGACAATAGCCGAAATACTATAAATGAATTTTTCAATATAAAATTCCTGATTCAGTACAAATTGATTTGGTTTATAAGGTGTTTCGTTTGTTGGTTTATAAATTAATAAGAATACTAGTCCGCTGACTACTCTTCGATATCACGACTGTCGATTTCTATCGTGTGTCCGTCGCCAGCTTCGTAAATCACACGAAAATCATTGTCTGGAATTGCAAATGTATAGTCGCTGAATTCGCCCATCTCCCCTTGTATCAATACCTTACCTGCTTCGTCCACAATCCTCATCGCTATGCCTGCCGCACTACCTCCATCGCTAAAGCCACCTTCGCAAGTAATTGTATTATCGCCATTATCATAGCAATCACAGATTGGCGTGTGCCCCAAAGCTGGATTTGAAACAGATCCGCTAAGAGCCAGCACAAACAAAATTTTTTTCATACAGCAGTCTCTATGGTTACCCTGTCATTTCAAGTTTGAAATTAAGATGTTAGTCGAGTCGAGATTTCTAACCAAGTGACAGAAAGTTTTGGATCCGTTAACAAATTGTTAACACCTGACTTAATTTTCTGACGGTAAAGCGTCAGTGCTGCCTTTGATTCAAAATATTTCTCTCTCTTCTATGCTACAACCCTTTATTTATAATCCTTTAGCAACGTTAACGTATTTGTTAACATTATAAAAATCTATTTGAAAACCTACACATGTTAGCTCAAGAATCGGATCATAAAATGCAAGACCAACTCGACCGGATAAAGCGATCCGGCGCGCTTGGGCGATCTCCTGCGTACGCCAAGCTACTCGATTATCTAGCTGAGAATACGCAGGATGGTGTCTCGTGCAGTGA
>DNHK01000300.1 GCA_003485905.1 Gammaproteobacteria bacterium
TAGCCGCAAATTGATTTTCAAGCGCCTCACTGCGAGCCTCTAAAGTAGCTCGTTCAGCCTGCAAAGCGGCTACCATTCCAGCCTGATCTGCCGAAGACCCAAATTGTTGCTCTCGTTGAGTTGCCTGATCAGATTTTTGCAAGGTTCCGGTGCGAACCTCTTCAAGTAAATCGTCAAGGGCATCTGCAGACGCCTGCATAGGAAAGACAGAAACTGCCAGAAACGCCGCAAAAATTGAAATTAAAGATAAATGATGTTTCATGCTACACACCCTCTGGCGCTGGAGTTGGAATGTTCAATAATTCAGGCGCAACTAATTTTGCTGCGACCCGAATCGCCGTACGAATATATCGATTATTTGTATCTGGTAATATTACAAAGCTGCCACTGGCTCGATCCCACATTCCGGAAACGTTACCATCTTTAGTTTGATAGTAAAGTGCCAACCGACCTACACGCAACATATCCACCTCTACATCACTACCTTCTATAGTTATAGTGTCCGCGTAAGCTTCATATGTGTTGCCGTACTCTGTTTCGATAGTATAAATATCCATAATATTGCGGAATCGATCAGACATCGATGCGGCAGGATCTACCATTAAACTTTTAAGCTGGCCAACACTGCTTAAACGCGTGTCCATATGAAATGGCAAGTCCGCGCTAATAAATGTTTCCAGAGCTGAAAGCATCTTCCCTAGCAAATCTGCCACCTGAGGAGCAAGGCTTCCAGATTGTACGATTGAATCGCGAATCTCGGTTTCAGCGACTCCCTGTCCAGCAATCTGATCGGCCAATTGGTCGTTATAAACTTTTATCGCCTCAACCAGTTTATTCTCACGGGCGAACTCTTCCTCGACTGTTTGTGCTGAAGCAACACCTACTGAGCCAATACAAATTGTGGCAATTGCTACAACCTGCGAAGCTCGTTTCAATACGGATCTAATCATTTCGTTTTTAACCTCTGGTAATGCAGTCTGAATATTGTCTGTTCATTCGATTAACCGTCAAATCATTTCAATATTTCGATCTGTTAACTGACTATAACCGCCAGATGCATCAGCGGCGCTACACAAAGAACTAGCAACCGGCTAGCCCAATCAATTCAAATCTATCAACGATTTGTGCAGACGAAGGTCTAAACACAAGAGAAACTTGGTGCTACAAACAGCTCCCAATCTACACGCCCCTACTTGCTAAGCAAGGAGGCGTCATGCACAGACACCTGTTATGAGAGATTCTCGAATTACGCCGACGCTAAATATGCACCGCATATAAGCCGCACAATTAACTTACAAGCATACTACCCTAGCGCTTTCCTGACGCTTTATCTCTCAGTGGCTGGTGGCCCCTCTTCTATTATTATAGGTTGGACAATGTAAATCTTATCCCTAATTCTTTTACGCATCACAAAACAACGTAAAGAAAGTATCGGGAAAATATAAACATTCGGTTTAGCCAACCTACATATTCGCCTTAACTAATCACACTACGACTTGGCAAGACTCCTGTAATTCATCAAGAAATCCTCACCAAACACCCTATTCTGTTCTCGAATTTTTGAGTGTAAGCCGCACTGCACGTGGAACTATACACGATCAAATAAGTTAGACAACATGAAAATTATTGATTTTTTGGAACGACTATATTGAGAGACCGATCAAAAATATTAATGTCTTATTTTGTTCAGCACAAATCAACAGGCCAGCTAACTGATTAAAATCAAACATATACACTCGTCCTCATTATTAATGTTTCGTGCAAATAAAAAGTGCGTTACTAACTAAGGTTAATTTCGCTCGCGGGCGAACAATATTTCGCTTATTATCAGGTCTAGACTGGCTCTTTATTAAGCGCGAGCAAACACTTTTCTGACATGCTGACACAGCAAAGTAAATCAGTTGATTCCAGACGCTCAGAGCCGCCTTGTCTCTTAAATCTAGTGAATGGGCCCACTGGCAAGACGCCCGCACAGTTTTTTCTTACTGAGCGATTATAATGAAAGGGATATCACTTAGCGCCGGCTTAGCACAGTATTCCGCTTGGCGAACGCAGGTGCAATCAGCTGTAGCTGAATACCGCGATTGGCTGCGCACAGAAAACCTTAGTGATCTGCAAACCCACAGCCAATTAGAGCAGATTCTTACCACGCTCCGAGATGATCATATTAGGGTAGCCTTCGTTGCTGAATTCTCGCGCGGAAAAACTGAGCTTATTAACGCAATATTTTTCGGTCATCTTCGGCGACGAATACTACCGAGTGGGATTGGCCGCACTACAATGTGCCCCACCGAGCTCTTGTATGACCCCGACCAGCCCCCCTCTGTTCGGTTGCTACCTATCGAAACCCGAGCGCAAAACACACCAATGTACGATTTTCGTGCCGATGTTAAAGCTTGGCGTGAAGTAAAGCCCAATCCTGATGACCCAAAACAAATTTCGCAATCGCTCACACACCTAACCGACATTCTACATGTCACTCCAGAGCAGGCAAAAAGGCTTGACCTCCCTGTGATGGATGAAACCGGTGATGAAAGCAATCAATTGGGCATGGTAGAAATCCCCCGCTGGCGTCACGCTTTGATAAATTTGCCCCATCCTCTACTTGAACAAGGATTAGTTATTCTTGACACCCCAGGCTTGAACGCTATTGGAGCAGAGCCAGATCTAACCATAAATCAGCTTGGCTCGGCACATGCAGTAGTGTTTATTCTTGGCACAGACACTGGCGTAACAAAGTCAGACCTTGAGCTTTGGAAGAAGCATATCTATCTGGATGATCACGAAGCTAACAGCAAAAGCCGACTCGCTGTCCTAAATAAAATAGATACGTTGCAAGATGACCTAAAACAAGAGCAACAAATACAGTTAGAAATTAAATCTCAGGTAAATCGAACTGCCGAAATTTTACATTTAGACCCTAAAAATGTATTTCCGCTTTCAGCACAGCAAGGCTTGCTTGGCAAAGCAAAAGGAGACGCCGCATTATACGCATCCAGCCGGGTTGCCGATTTGGAGCAAGCCTTGGCTAGCCGTATTGTTCCCTCTAAACTTGAAATTGTACGCAGCCGAATTGATTCCGAGCTCGGGAATATTCTAGATTCTGGTAATGCACTATTGACTAAGCGCCTGGGGGATGTAGACGAACACATTTCGGATATGCAGCAATTACGTGCAAAGAACACTGAAGTTGTTGACCATATAATGGCGAAAGCGCAGCGAGAGAAAGAACTGCTAGAACGAAATATGCAGCGGTTTCAATCGATACGCTCAATATTCACTAGACAAAGCAATGCCCTATTTAGCTCACTTAGCATGGATGGCCTGCATCGCGAAATTGCTGCGACCAAATTGCTTATGTCCAATTGTTTAACAACGCTCACAATTCAACGATGCATAAACGATTTTTTTGCTTCGATATTGCGTAGCATTGATCAAGCAATAGACCAAGCAGATGAGATTAGTTCTTTGTGCACTAAAGTTTACCAAGAATTTGAAGACGAACATGGATTAGGACAAGTAAGGCCACGCCCCCTCAATCTCGGTCGATACCGACAGCAAGTGCTTCGCCTGGAGCGCAAGCATTCTGATTTTAAAAGTACGGGACGATTATTTCTGCGCGAACAGATGTCTATCACTAATCGCTTTTACGACACCGTCGGCACTGTTACTAAATTAATTTATATGAAAGCAGCAAAAGATGCCTCCGACTGGAGTAAAAGTCTGATGTTGCCACTGGAAACGCAAGTACGCGAGCATCACGGCCAATTGCGCCGCAGAGTTGAAAGCGTAAAAAGAATCCACAACGCGGCTGATACCGTAGATGAAAGGCTAGAAGAACTTGAGCTAAATAAAGCTGGTATTTCTGATCAGCGTGATGAAATGCGCAAGCTATCAGATCAAGTCCGACTAAGCCTCTACAACAAGCCAGGAACTGATCAAGCTGAGAACGAACTACGTAACTCTGTTGCCGCTCGTAATACAAAAAACAGCCCACCGCAGACTCACTCAGGCGAACAAAGTGAGAATGTTGTGTTAGCTGTGAGCACTAGTACAATGAGACCATAGCCATCTAGCGTTAACAGTGCGCACTCAACAACAATCAACCACATTTATTCACAATATGAGAATCAAGCCAATGACCTCCAGTAAATTCGCTATAACCGTTTTAGTGCTAGCCGTCCTCTCAGGATGCGCTCACTATGGTGCCGCCCAAATTGTTTCTACGCCTTCCGGCGCCGAAGTTATAAATCTCGATGACGGCACGCTTTTAGGGGTTACCCCAGCGACCGTGTGGTGGAAAGACAGCGGTGGCAGCCGGAAAAATGTAACCGTTCGATTTAAAAAACCTGGGTACAAAGAAAAAGTTACCCAATTTTGGTTAAGCATGCGTCACACCTCGCAAGCAAAAGCGCTTGCTGAACCTCAGCTGATTGAAGTGAATATCGAAGAGTCCAACTAGTAATTTGTCGGAGCAATAAAATGAAAAGTTCAATAAAAGTTATTCTAATCACCCTTATTACCGGACTCGCCTTGGGTTGTGCCAGCACGCGCGATGTGCCGCTAACCATACATTCAGATCCATTGGGAGCAATAGTATTAATGCAGACCGGATATGAAGACGGGACCCAGTCTGATTGGATACTGCTAGGAAATAGTCCTGTGCAAGTAACTCGAAATATCAGCACAAAAAATGCCACGACTATTTCCCTTAAAGTAATCAAAGAGGGTTACTTCGAACAAATAAAGGCGTGGGACATTGATGACTTTTTTAAAGAGCATAAGCAACAAGATCGAATCTTATGGGTTCCCCATCTGGTAGAAAGCAAAGCCTCTGGCTAGACATCCTCATAAGTAAAATTAGTGATTATTTCGCACACACACGCGAAGCTAAAAGTTCGAATGATAAAGCCCCAAGTTAATAATTAACTTGGGGCTTTATCTTTTAGTTTTTCTAGTACAAATTGCTAAAAATTAAAACAACGGTTTAGCCTTCAATGGTTAACTTTTCATATTTTGCTTGCAGCTGTTCCTTAGACTCTGGATTATTCGGATCAGTAAAAATACACGCCACTGGACACACGACAACACATTGCTGCTCAGCATAATGACCTACGCATTCCGTGCATTTATCCGCCTCGATTTCATAGATTAGTTCACCCTGAAAGATTGCGTCATTGGGGCATTCCGGTTCGCACACATCACAATTGATGCAATCGTCAGTGATTATGAGCGACACTCAAGCTCCCTGTATCAATCGATTCACGAATACTTGTCTACTAGAGCCTTCTGAACCTCTGGCGGCACAAAGCTACTAACATCACCGCCAAAACTAGCAATTTCTTTTACTAAAGAAGAAGAAACAAAGTTATTCGCTTCAGAGGGCGTTAAAAATACCGTCTCCAAATCAGGTGCCAATCTACGATTTGCAGAAGCCAGCTGAAACTCAAATTCAAAATCCGATACTGCACGCAAACCCCTAACCAGCACCCGAGCCCCTAGTTCAGCTGCAAAATCAATCAATAGAGAATTAAAACCTACAACTTCTATTTTCGGATTACTACCGAGTGTTTGTTGTATGAGCTGTACACGCTCATCTAGACCAAATAAGGGTGACTTCTTAGGGCTTATCGCAACCGCCACATAGAGTTTGTCAAAAATCTGACAGGCGCGCTCAACAAGATCAAGATGACCGTTGGTTACCGGATCAAAGGTTCCCGGGTACATTGCAATTTGTGGCATCTATTCTCCAGATTCAGTTCAGAAATTATGTAGGCCCAATAGTCAAATCCATCATCCCAGCCATAAAGACGATTATGGTGGACTTCAATTAAGCTATTTGAAACAGTTCATAGCGTACATCACCAGCCGTTTTCGATCGAATTTTCTGCCACGATTCCGGCACAAAGTTCACTACCGCATTAGTTGAAGTCTCTATATACATCAACGCATTCTTAGCAAAATAGTTACCTTCAACTAACTGGGTAATCACCTCAAAATAAAGATCGGATTGATACGGAGGATCCAGAAACACCAAATCAAACTTGCGCTCAGTCAGTACCAAGCCCAGATCTGTAGCGTTTTGTTGTATTACTTCGGCCTCCGCATCCAATACCTCTCGGATTTCGCGAATTGCACCGCACAGCTTTTTATTACTTTCGATAAAGAGTACCTTACTAGCACCACGTGACAAAGCCTCAAAGCCCAAAACACCCGTACCAGCACAAATGTCTAGAACGACTGTATCTTGAATCGTGGGCATTAACCAATTAAACAGTGTTTCTCGAACTCGATCAGGCGTTGGGCGCAAACCAGCCTCATTCAGCACAGGCAGTTTACGTCCCCGCCATCGGCCACCTATGATGCGAACAGAAGACAGCGCGCGCACCTGTATACTCCGCTTTAGCTCCTTTACTCTGTGGTTACCAAACCACCCAATACCACTTGAATTAAATCGCCCGGGCGCATGTGCCGACGAACAACTTCATTAACCCTGCCTAGATCGACGGCCTCTACTTCCTGTATATAAGTCTGCAAATAATCTACCGGCAATCCATAATAAGCTATAGCCATCAAAATATTCCCCACCTTGGAGTTGCTATCTGTACTCAATGGAAAAGAGCCCGACAGATGCTTTACTGCATTTTCAACTTGCTGTTCGGTAGGCCCGTTTTCTACAAAATCATTTAGCACGTCTCGAACCAAACCTACTGCCTCATCTCGCTTATCATTCCGCGTTTGAAGCCTTATGGTAAAGGAACCTGAGCTCACCATTCGAGAAAAACCACTACTAACGCCATAAGTTAATCCACGTTTTTCACGTAATTCGTCTGCCAGAATGCTAACCAAGCCGCCGCCCCCCAGAATATAATTTGCGACAGTTAATGCAATATAGTCTGGATGACCTCGAGGGATGCCTTGGTGACCAACAAGAATAGTACTTTGCTGCGAATCAAATGAAATAAACTGTTCGCTCGCGACTGGGACCATCGGTACCAGAGCATCCGAGGCCCGTTCGCCCAGCGGTATCGACGCCAACATATCATCAATCCACAATTCGACTTGAGGTCGAGTCATATCACCAACCACCGCGATCACTAAATTTGACTGAACAAGATACTTTTGATGAAAGGCAATCAGATCTGATTGATTAATCGCAGCCAATGTCGTTTCATCACCCGAAGCAGGCCGACCGTAAGGATGGTCAGGAAACAGTGTCGCAGCATAAGCCTTACCGGCCATTGATCCAGGGGATTGTTTCTGGCGTTCCAACCCAACCAAACGCCTTGCTCGTTCACGCTCCAGCACATCAGGACTAAAGGTTGGTTCAGAAAGAGTTCTGGTGAATAAATCACTAGCCCTCTCCAAAACGCCAGCTTCACTAAGGCTTTTTAAACTTGCCACTACCTTATCGGCATCACTGCCCGCACCAATTTGTGCCCCAGTTGACTCGATCGCTTCAGCAAATGCATCTTGATCCATTCCGTTGACGCCCATCGTCAACATTTGACTCATTAGCGATGATAACCCGAGTTTGTCGACCGGGTCATTTGCCGATCCAGCCCTAAACCCCATCGAAACTTGAATCATAGGAATTTCGTGTGCCTCAACGAAATAGACGGGCACGCCGTGCTCTGTCTCCCAGACTTGAATCTCTGGTGCCGCAATCACAGTTTGCAATGAGAATAGCGCCAAAATACTGGCCACTAACGCAGTAAAGCTCATAAACTCGCTCAATGTTCGGTTAACACTCATCACGCACCCCCCCTATATTCGCACCGTCATTGGAGTTACTTTCTATTGGCGACAACTTCACCGTTGTTGCGTTATTGGCAACCAAATACTTCTGCGCAACAGCCATGACCTGCTCGGGCGTCACTGCAGCAATCTTTTCAAGCCAGGCCTCCTCTAGTTCCCAATCTAGGCCGATGGTAACCAATCGACCGATTTTCATCGCTTGATAAAATACAGAGTCACGCTCAAAAACATCCGCCGCTTTTAGCTGCGCCTTCACGCGGTCGAGCTCTAGCTGACTAACAAGGGTGGTTCGAACCAAAGATAGTTGTTCCTCTAGACCTTCGATCAAGCTGTCAGTTGATACCCCCTGCGACGGAGAACCACCGAAGGTTATCAAACCATCTAACCGCGTTGTTGCGTCATAAGATGTCCAAATTGATGCCGCTATCTGCTGATTACGAACCAACGTTTTCTCAAATCGTGCACTCTGACCACCATCAAGCACATAAGCCAAGACTTCCAAGGCATACGGCTCCCAGTCGTCTGGGTTATCTGCTGAAATAACTGGTGCGTAATAGCCACGAATAAATGATGGCACTCTCGCAGCGCGCTCAACCGTTTTTTCTCGGCCGGATTCGAACCTCGGCTCCGGGGGTGGGCTATTTACCTCAATCTCGGACGGTTCCAAGCTTCCAAACCATTGCTCAGCCAGAGCGAACACCTCATCAGGAATCACATCACCCACGACCACCACAGTCGCATTATTCGGCGCATAGTATCGTTCGTACCAATCCGCCAAATCAGCGACGGCCATTGAATCAAGATCCTTCCTCCAACCAATAATTGGCTGTCCATACGGGCTAGTTTGCCACGCCTCAAATCCAAATTGCTCGTACAACCAAGCATCAGGATTATCGTCAGTTCGCATCCTTCGCTCTTCCTTAACAACTTCAATCTCTTTTACAAACTCATCTTCAGAGAGCAAAAGGCCTCGCATTCTATTGGACTCGATTTCAAAACTTAGCGGCAGACGAGATTTCTCCCACTGTTGAAAGTAAGCGGTGTAATCATGTCCGGTAAATGCGTTCTCACTACCACCATTCGCCGCGATAATCTGCGAGACTTCGTTTGGACCGTAAATATCAGTTCCTTTAAACATCATGTGCTCAAGAACATGTGACACCCCTGTGATTCCTTCAGGCTCGTAACTCGATCCAACTTTATACCAAACCTGCGACACTACTACTGGACTTCGATGATCCTGTTTAACGATAACCCGCAAACCATTGTCCAAAGTCTTTTCGTCGACTCGAGAGCCAGAATGCTCAACAAAATCAACACGACCTGTAGGCTGCTCCTCTGCTTGTTGCGCTTCCAGCTGCCCCGCTGGCTGTACATCCTCTTGTTCACTGCAGGAAGCCAGCATAATCGTCGCAACAACGCCAACGAAGGATTTGCCAAGTAAGCCGTATTTACTAAATTTCAACATATTATTTTAACCGTTATTTTAAAATGCGCTCAGATCACATTTATTTGAGACCAAGACCAGAACAAATAGCGTAAACCTTCATTAGCAGAAAACATCTACCAAAGTTAGAATACGACCTACCTTTAGATCCTGACAAGTTACAACGCCGCAATCAACGTGTTTTTCAAACGCAAAAAAAATCTCGCCGCTGACGATCACGAAGAAGTGGCCGCTGACGAAATTAATCTCCCAAGGCAATCAAGCGTTCAACCAGCGGGTCAAGCCCCAATGGAAAATGATGCGTCAGCCGAATTGGAAGGCTCAATTACACAAAACAGTATTGAAACAGAGAATTCGGTTCAGCAAGGACTGAACAAAAGTCGGCAAGGGTTCTTTACCAAAATTGCCAGCCTTTTAAGCACGAACCAGCTTGATGATGACGCCTTTGATGATCTCGAAGACACACTACTTTCCAGCGATATCGGCGTACAAGCCGCACTTAGTATAGTCGAAAATTTACGCTTGGAAGCACGCTCCAAAAGGGTGCAAAGTACTGAAGAATTACTTGAATTGCTTGCGCACGAAACCATGAAAATCATGCAGCCAGCGGAGCAGCAATGGCCACTAGCCCAAAAGCCTTACGTAATTGTTGTAGTAGGCGTAAACGGTGTAGGCAAAACAACAACGACTGCGAAAATTGCTGCTTATCTGCAGTCTGAAGGAAAAAAAGTTATGCTTGCCGCAGCAGACACCTTTCGTGCAGCGGCGGTAGAACAGCTTCAGGAATGGGGCTCCCGTCTCAATATTCCGGTTATTGCGCAAGGCACAGGAAGCGATGCAGCTGCGGTCGCACATGATGCTGTCACCGCTGCTGTTGCACGCAATGTAGACGTCCTGCTTATTGATACCGCCGGCAGGTTGCATACGCAAAATGAACTGATGGCCCAGCTAGGAAAAGTGATACGCGTACTGTCAAAACAAAACTCTGAATACCCCCACGAAGTACTGCAGGTTCTAGATGCAGGTACCGGACAAAACGCATTATCTCAAGTTGAACACTTTAAAAAAGTAACCAATGTCTCGAGCCTAGCACTAACTAAACTGGATGGTTCCGCGAAAGGAGGGGTTGCAATCGCACTGACGCAAAAATTTGAGCTACCGATACGTTTTTTAGGAGTCGGTGAAAATGTGGACGGTTTAAAACCCTTTACGGCCCGCTCTTATATCGAAGGCATGTTCGGGGTTAAAGGGCTAGACGCTCCACCAAACTAAATGATCCAATTTATCAACGTAAGTAAGCGCTACCCGGGAGGCCAAGATGCTCTCCGCGGAATTGATTTTGAGCTTACTGAGTCGGATATGGCACTTCTTATTGGACACTCAGGCGCCGGAAAAAGTACATTACTTAAGCTAATTAGTGTAATAGAACGCCCAACTCACGGGCAGATCCTCATTGGTGATCGGAATTTGAGAAGCGTGAAACGGCGCGATATCGCGCCAATTCGTCGACAAATTGGCATTATATTTCAGGATCACAAGCTACTTAACGATCGTACAGTTTTCGATAACGTGGCACTCTCGCTAATTGTAGCTGGCGTATCTTACAAAGAATCAAATAAACGAGTTCGCGCAGCCTTAGATAAAGTCGGCCTCCTAAAAAAAGAAAATATGATGCCAGTCCAGTTATCTGGTGGCGAGCAACAGCGTGTAGGCATTGCACGCGCGGTCGTAAATCGGCCTGCTATATTGTTAGCCGATGAACCAACTGGAAACCTCGATGAAGCGCTGTCTGATGAGATCATGGACCTGTTTGTCGAATTCAATCGAATTGGAACAGTAGTGTTGATCGCAACCCACGATTTACGGCAAATTGATCGCTTAAACAAGCCAGTACTGATACTCGACCATGGCAAGCTAACTAGAAACGATTTAACCCTCAGGGAAACACTTGTATCGTGAGTTGGTTCTCGCAAAATAAGGTCGAATGCATCGCAAGTCTCACTCGGTTATTGCAGACTCCGTTTTCCACCTTTATGAGCGTTTCAGTTGTTGCCATTACATTGTCGCTGCCCACCATAATGCAGCTAGTAGTAAACAATGCCGAACGGCTAGGCCAGTCATGGGAGGGCCGTCCACAGTTAAGTGTTTTTCTCGCCCCCGGAACTAGCGTCGCTCGTGGCTTGGAGCTAACGCTCGAACTACAAGCAAAACCCGAGATAGCTCAAGTGGAATTCGTCTCAGCTGATCAAGCAATGGAAGAATTCAAGATGCTGTCCGGGCTTGGTAGCGCTATTGAACTTCTTCCAGAGAACCCCTTACCTGCTTCGCTACTAGTTTTACCTGATAGCGCCTTTGATTCGGCTGATGCAACCGCTCAATTACAAGAACAGCTCCGTCAAATAGCAGAGGCAGAAGACGTACAGTTGGATCTCGAGTGGATTCTCCGCTTCAACTCCATGCTAGACATCATTGATAGTGCGGCCAAGGTAATTAGTATATTACTAGCGCTAGCGGTAGTTCTCACGATTAGCAATATGATACGCCTGGCAATTATCAATCGTAAGGAAGAAATAGAGATCATCAAACTGATCGGTGGCTCGGATGGATTCGTACGCAGACCATTTCTATATCAAGGTTTTCAAATTGGGCTCGCTGGTGCTCTTTTAGCAAGTTTAATTACATATGCTGTACTACTTTGGATGAAAGGTCCAATAGGGAGGCTCGCTGATCTATACGGGTCTGATTTCGGTGCTCTAGGTCTAAGCATTCAAGGGTTAGGATGGCTGATTTTAACGGGTAGCGGGCTTGGTTTGCTCGCATCTGTACTATCGGTGTCGCAGCACCTCAGAGATATAGAGCCTCGATAACGATGACGAATAACTGGCTAAATTACTGTTTTTTCATACCTATCGCGTAATTATTAGCACTCTGGTATGATGATTGCCAATAGGACCCGTGTAACAAATCGGAGAAACATATGACCAACATGCCAGCAGCTATCGGTTTAGCTCCAAAATTAAACTCAGGTTTAAATCAAGAGCAGAGCCTTTCAAAATTTATTCAGCTAGCTATTTCTGCGCCAATATTAAGCGCGGAAGAAGAGCGTTCGCTTGCAACAAGCTACCGCCAAGATCAAGATCTTGAGGCTGCTCGACAACTGGTTGTTTCGCATATGCGGCATGTTATCTCGGTTGCTCGCGGATTTGCTGGGTACGGATTGCCGTTAGCGGATCTAATTCAAGAAGGCAATATTGGGCTTATGAAAGCCGTTAAAAATTTCGACCCCGACCGCGGCGTCAGGTTGGTCTCTTTTGCTGTGCACTGGGTAAAGGCTGAAATCTATGATTATGTAATACGCAATTGGAAGATTGTAAAAGTGGCCACCACGAAGGCGCAGAGAAAATTATTTTTCAATCTTCGTAAATCCCGTAAGAAGCTTGCCTGGATGACCGAGCAAGAGACGCAGGACTTAGCCAAAAACCTTGACGTGCCTGTCAAAACAGTCCGAGAAATGGAGTCACGTTTGAGCACGCCTGACGTAGCTTTTGACGCGCCTGGAAGCGATGATGATGAGCTGACACCTAGCCCATCTGGATATTTACCAGATATGCGCTTTAATCCGGAAATGCTTTTACTGGAATCAGATCAAGTCTCCCATCGGGAAAATGCCCTATCAGAAGCAATTAGCAAACTTGATGACCGCAGCCGTGAAATTGTTACACGGCGGTGGCTAAATGACGATAAGGCTACATTGCATGAATTAGCCGCCGAATTTAGCGTGTCTGCAGAACGAATCCGACAGATTGAGAAACGCGCAATGGATACAATGAAAGGAACGATGGATCTGTAAGACCTGAATCGGAAATATGCTCAGTTAAAAGGCTGCCAATAGGCAGCCTTTTTATTTATCCGATGGTCCCTGCCGGTGCTGCCCCAACCCATCAGAATAGCCTCGACTGGCCCACGAATAACGGATTCCAACAATGATCATAACGCCGAACAGATTTGCCAGAACATCCAAAATAGACATTTGTCGACCCGGTGACAATAACTGCGCAACCTCCAGGCCAATCCCATAAACAATTATTAGTACAACTGCAAAATAGAATTTTTTATTTTCTTGAAAGCCCCACCAAGCCAATAGACTGAAAATGCCGTAAGCACCTATATGTAAGCCCTTATCCCAAAAGCTAACTGATATCTCGTCCGCAGGAATTAACGATAGGTATCCAATCAGAATAGTATAGAGCGCAAGACA
>DNHK01000301.1 GCA_003485905.1 Gammaproteobacteria bacterium
CATAGTGGGAGATGGGTTACCAAGAACACATATATCTCGACCGATCACTATTGAATCAAATGTTTGGCTGGGCGCTGGTGCAATAATCACCTCCGGCGTTACGATTGGATCTGGTGCCACTGTAGCGGCAGGGGCTGTCGTATCTAAGGATGTGGCGGCAAATGTGCTTGTGGGTGGTGTTCCCGCAAAGCATTTAAATTAGCCCGCAGAATATGAATTTTGTAGCCTTAATTCCTGCCCGCGGTGGATCAAAAGGAATACCCGATAAAAATATTCAAGTATTAGGGGGGGCGCCCTTAATCAGCCATACGATTACTGCTGCAAAGTCATCTCTTGGTGCTGCGAATGTTTTTGTGTCCACCGATTCCACGGCTATTGCTTCGATTGCTTCAGATTTGGGCGCACAGGTTCCGTTTTTAAGACCAAATCATTTATCTGAGGACACTTCGACCGCGTATAAGGTAGTAGAGCATTTTATTGCCTGGGCTCGAGCAGAGGCGATAAATCTGGATGCCATGGTGTATTTGCAGCCCACCTCACCTTTGCGGTCGGCGGCGGCAATATCAAACGCGTGTAAATTGTTTGAGCAGAGCGATACAGATTCGCTGGTTAGTGTAATACCGGTGCCCCATCAATTTTCGCCTTCATCTTTAATGCAGGCTAACGAAGAGTGGTTAACACCTATTGAGAATTTTACCTCAGCCCCGTTACGGCGACAGGATAAACCGGTATTTTTTGCCAGGAATGGCCCCGCTATATTGATTACCAGACCGGATACACTAGCTACCCATGGAAACCTTTATGGAGAGAGAATCCTGAAGTTTGAAATGAGCCAGAAGGAATCTGTTGATATAGATTCTCAGCAAGATTTGGAATATGCCGCTTGGTTGCTAGGTCAGCGGGAGATTTAATGGATCTAAAAACCGCATATGTGGCTAATTGTGATTTGCCAAATCGCTTTGCGCACTCTATTCAGATAATGAAAAATGCCCAAGCCTGGCAACGAAACTCACGTGAATTTTTGTTTTTATCTAATTTGAATCTGAAGTCTTGGCTGAATATTGGAAATGTAGATCTAATGCAATTCTATGGCTTGAGTGATGCTTTCGAGTCAAAGTTCTACCCATATCGGGATCTAATAGAGTTACCGACAGCATTTTTAAGCGAAATCTATTTTAGAAAAGCCACTCGTTTTTTAGAGGAATCGAATGTTGATTTGGTATTTACCCGTACATTCGAGCTTCCTAAATACACTGTACCAAGAGGAATCCCAACTCTAGTGGAAACACACGGTCCACCCGATAACTCCAATCAGAAAAATAATTTGTATCGACTATTAGAGCAGGATGCGTTACTTGGTTTGGTTACCATTTCTGAACCGCTTAAAGATCGTTATATTAAGCATGGCTTGCCGGCCGAGAAGATTATAGTGGCGCCTGATGGCGTCGATACAGGAATGTTTTCCCAAAGTCTGGGGCAACAAGAAGCGCGCTCGATGCTCGGGCTTGAAAAGCATCAAATGTACGCGGTTTACGTCGGCCATCTATACGATGACCGTGGTATTCAGGAAATTCTCGCGGCCGCAGCTGCTTACCCTTCGTGTAACTTTTTGTTAGTGGGGGGGCACCCTGAGCATGTTGAAAAGTGGCAGAGCATAGTTAGCGAACGGGGGCTTGGTAATACTAAACTTTTGGGTTTTGTAAATAATTCTGAGGTATCAAAATACTTGTGGTCGGCGGATATTTTAATGATGCCGTACAGTCAAACCTGTCCTACCGCTGAGTGGATGTCACCATTAAAACTTTTTGAGTACATGGCTGCCGGTCGAGCAATTTTAGCAACCAACTTAAACGCAATTAAGGAGGTTCTGACAGACAATGTGAACGCAATTCTGGTGGAGCCAGACAATGCACAAAGCTTTATCAGTGGCTTTGAGAAGCTTTTGAATGACCCGGTATTAAGGAACGCTCTCGCAACCAACGCAAAAAAAAGCGTTGAAGGGTTTAGCTGGGATCAACGAGTTAAAAATATTATCGAGTATGCTCAATCGCGAATGGCTTTGCTGAATCGTTAAAGCTCCCAAACGTTTTGAATAGTTTACCTTAACCGTATTCCTGCTCTACTAGATGAAACTTGTTAAGACTGTTTTTAATCGGAACAAAATTCTGCCCTCGTGGGTGTTTAGAATATTCGTAAGCTGTATTGCTGGTGTTGTTTTGGTCGTTTTGTATGGGCTGATGTCTGGTTGGTACCTGGACGCAAACGTAAAAATAACAATAGATTCTAATGACCCTATTCGCATAAAGGCTTATTACAATACTGGCCATGGGTACCACGAAGAGGAAGCAGCATTAAAGTCCTCAGTTTTTGGTGTGGATTACTTGCCCCTTCCAAAGACGCGACTAGTAGGTTTACGGCTAGATATAGAAACAGATATTAGCCAACTGGGAATTCAGTCTATTTGTTTTACTTCTGTTTTTGCATCGCATTGCTGGCAAGGAGAATCTTTGTCTGAAGGCCTACGACCCACAAATAATGTGGTGCTGGAGAGAAAGGGCGATATTGTTAGCGAGACAGTCATAGGGCCAGATCCGTACGTGGAATTAATTGGTGATGTTGGTGGGGCGCACCAAAATGTTGCGATAATGTCGCCCAAGCGAATTGCTTTAATAATCACTATTTTTTCAATCGCGTTTTTTTCGGTATGGACTTTTTTGCAATCAACAACCGTTGGAAGGTGGTTTTTGAATAGTTGGTTTGCTCACGTTAGCTCTGGATCACCAGTACCTTTAGGAGCGGTCATATCTTCGTACGTATTGTGCACAATTGTTTTCGCTGGATACTGGTCTGGCCTGTATGAGTTTTGGGGTATTGGCGGATATTTATTTTTACTTGTTTGTCTATTAACCGTTTACCAATTGTTTAGTACCAAGCATATATTTTCATTTAAAGAATTCGAGTTACCTAACGATGCAAGCTTAAATTTAAAAGCAATTTCTGTTGCTATATTTTGCATGGCTCTGATTTGTTTGCCGGTGTTTTTGTACTTGATTGCAACGTGGAATCAAGAGTTTCCACATATCGGTGATCATGAGTTTCACTATTGGTCTAATACAATGGCTTATAGTGAGGTGAAAGCGAACCTCGGTGTATACGGATCAATAATTGGGTTGTTGATCGTAGCGACTGCGACTGGGTTTTGGCGTTTGGCGATTATTTTGATGGTTGCCGTTATGTTTTATTTTGATGCCGGTTCAGAATTACAGGACGTTTATTCGCGTTATCCTGGTGGTGGGCGAATGCTGAATTTCCTATTCATGCATATGTCGGTGGTACAAGATTGGTCGTCTCCTCTCAATGCTGGAAGACTGACAAATTCACTCGCAGTACCAATATGGTTATTGATTTTACGACCGCTTTTGCTTGGACGTTGG
>DNHK01000252.1 GCA_003485905.1 Gammaproteobacteria bacterium
CCCGTGGACGACCAAACGGTGAACGGCGTTTACCGCGAACCTCCACTTCGGTCAGCAAGGGCCGCAGGTCCTGAGCTTTAAATATATTATTCCGCAACTCCATACCGATTTCGGTATTTCTTCGAATAACCTTTGCCAAACTGGTCGCTTCTACTAGATATACTTCGACCGGTGTGAGTTTGTTTCGATACCAATATCGGTCTCCATCACGCAAATACTTAAATTGCTGGCTTACTAACTTGGTAAATAACGGCCCAAGATGACTGCCACGTTGAGCATCTTCAAACAATCCGCCAACCCATAAATCAACATCGTCAACTGACGAATAGGTCAAATACAACCTTTCTTGCATATCAGTATTAGAGGTTATATCAGACCAATCAGTCGCTCGCCCAAAACCATTGGCTTCACGAGTATCATTGTACGAAGGTAAACCGTGATCCCGCCCACGCTGAATATTAAGAGCCGCCAAATCTAGCCCTCCGGCATTAGGGTCACCAAATAAAAAATTACGCAGTTCGTCCACCACTTGCGTATCTACGGCTTGCATAGCCTGAGTGGAAAGGCCGCGCAATATTGGTTCTATTCCACCTTCTGAATTTAAACGGTCCGGTCGAAAAAAAGCGTTCCGAAGCTCCAAATGACCAAATGGAGATTCGCTACCGTCAGCTTCAACCCTTTTAAGTAAAACACTAATAGCACTGTGTCCAAATCGGTAAGCCCCCGTCGAAAACATATTCGCAATTCCTGCGTTAGTGTTTGATCTATAACCTCGGTATTTTCCGATATTTTTCCGCATCGCCCGCTTACCTAATAGCGCCGGTAAAAATTCGTTGTACGTTATTACCTGAATCTGAGCACCGACTAATTGGCGTGCTTTCTCGTATATTCGATCGCCGTCCCAATTTGATCGCTGCGCGCCTATTTTTTCAGCCAGACGATTATGTTCGCGTACAAATAAGGTGTGCATCGCCGTCAAACCCAATTGCTCATTTGCACGTACATCCCCTGCCAAAAATAAATTTGGCCCAGAACCACCGGCATTTGGTAATCCATCAACATTGAACGGCAACATATTTCCGTCGCTGGTTTTTAAATTACCGGTTCTATCCAAAGTACGTAATGCATCCGCACGCTCTTAGTTAGATCCATAAACATTTGAACCATCTACCCACGCGGTAATTTCGTTCAGCTGCTGGCGCGGCAAAGTTGCATTACTATTGCCCTTAAAGCCGCCGGGTTAGTAACTCACTCGCATTTCACAAAACTTTAGAGCAACATATGTTAAGTCGGCCGAAGATATAATGGATACAGAAAATCAGAACGTAGCAATAGTTGACGATGAGCCGCTTGCCGCTAGCCGGCTATCTCGAATGGTTAACGACCTCGCTGGCTACGAAACAGTTGGGATTGCGAACTCCCACGGTCAGGCACTTGATTTAGTAAAGCGTACAAACCCCGATATTTTGCTGCTAGACATTGAAATGCCCGGTGCTAATGGGTTGCAACTAGCAAGCGATCTCAGTGGGTTAAAAGAAACCGCACCTGCAATTATTTTCTGCACTGCTTATGATCAATACGCAATAGATGCGTTCACTACACAGGCAAGTGGTTATCTCCTAAAACCGGTAAAGATCTCAGACCTTGAATTGGCGCTCCTGAAAATCACCAAGTCAAAGCAAAATCATGTACAAGGAGCCGAGCCGGCTATACTTCCTGATGAGATTTTTGTCATTGCTTCAGAGCAAAGCGATGCAGTACGCCTATGCTTAAGCGATGTAACATATTTCAACGCTGAGAATAAATTGGTTTTTGCCCACAGCCATATTAAAACCGACAACGGCATTACCGAAAATATTACAACCGTTGACCAGTCACTTGATCAACCTCAAGCTACTTATGGTGATAAATTTATCCGCGCTCATCGAAGTACTTTAGTATCAGCACGGCATATAAAAAGACTTTTTCGTGACGGCACCGGAAAATACTGGATCACTGTAGGTGATATTGAGACACTAATCGCTATTAGCCGCCGCAAAATTGCCGCTATTAAAGCCAGCTTTAAGTAAGTGGACTATCAACTAGATTGCTGATGAATTTGAAACACCGGTCAGATTTTTATTACGGCAATTGAGATAGCAAAAACGTAGTTAGCACAGCAACTAGATATTACTCGCTCAGTTTAACGGCAGTAGGGTTTACACGCGCTATGCCAAAGTAATACAACTTAAACTCGCGATTAACCCATCTAAGCTCCAGCTCTCCAAAATAGTTTGTGGAGACTCAAATACAATATTGTCGGTGCCGCTTAATTTATCAAACATTAACCTAAGTATTCCTGAACGAGAAAGGCCTTGGTTACGCATCTCTTTCACGGAACTTGAACCATCTCGCTTAGCCAAGCGCTTTCCTTTTGAATCCACCATCAACGGAACATGCCAGTATCTTGGGGTCTTATATTTGAGAGCCCGTATTAAGGCAATTTGGCAAGAGGTAGAACCAACCAAATCTGCTCCACGAAGTACGTCAGTAACTTTCATTCGGGCATCATCTACTACCGTTGCGAGGTGATATGCGAACTGCCCATCACTGCGACGCACAATAAAATCCTCTACAGCAGCTTCTGAACCACGAGCTGAAACACCAAGTATTTCATCCCGAAAAGTAACCGCAAAACTATCTCCCCTAAATCGCCAGCTATATTGCGCTCCCGCATCGAGGCGTTGTTGATGCTCAACGCCAGGGACCCTGCAAGTACCTGGGTACAATCTCGTTTTCGAATGGGGTGCACTGGCAACTGATTGCCACTCTTTGCGAGAACATACACATTTATACAAATATCCAAATTTCTTAAGCTGGTTAAAGGCTACAGAATAGTATTTATCACACGCTGCTTGAAAATATGGGCCACGGGTATCCGATATCCTTAACTTTCCCTCCTTGCAACCGGGCCCTTGATCCCAATCAATCCCCAACCAAGTTAAGTCTCCTATTGCCTGATCAGCCATTCCCGGAACAGTGCGAGGGGCGTCCAAATCATCAATACGAAGAATAAAATCGGCACCAGACCAACGAGCTTGTAACCACGCAAAAAGTGCGGTTCTTAAATTCCCTAAGTGCAAAGGGCCCGAAGGGCTAGGCGCATATCGACTTACCAAGTTCATCGCAACTCAAGGAGCGGTTTCTATGTGTCGCAATTGTCGCTTTCGGTTTCCGGTAATCTTTTTTGTCACTGAATGGCTAGTGCTCAAAAACGTTGGCAGTGATTGCAATCCAGAGCTTGCATGATCGGCTGT
>DNHK01000178.1 GCA_003485905.1 Gammaproteobacteria bacterium
GTTTTAACTATAAGTTTTAACCGCTATAGATCAGGTAACAGCCGATCACAGTGTGATGACTGAATTGGGATTGTAGAAAAGTCTTAACTAAATAGCGCATTGGTGCGCATTAGCCTAAACAAAACCAAGGCGTTAGCTGTATTACTAGTTAAATCTAGGTATTTATAGTTAGCGTGGTATTCGCCCAATACCACTGGTTTATCTTACCCCAAACAATTGGGCAAAACCGGTGTACCGGATTTATGACATACGGTCGTAATTGACAGGTACATTCAAAACCGGAAATCCTTCCTAAACCTATTCATACTTGCATTGAACACTGCGTTTGCGTCGTGTGGAATTTCCCGCCCGATAAAAGCAACGCAGATAATGAACAGATTTAAGCGTACGCCTGACTAAGGTAAATACCAGAGGCTTACGCGATTAGGTCAATAGGAATATATAATGAAAAGAATGTTATTTAATGCGACTCAACCGGAAGAGTTGCGTGTTGCCATCGTAGATGGCCAAAAGCTCCTCGATTTGGATACTGAGGCATCGAGCAATCAATTTAAAAAAGGCAATATTTATAAAGCGCGAGTTACTCGTGTTGAACCAAGTTTGGAAGCTGCATTTGTAGAATACGGTGCCGACAAACAAGGGTTTTTGCCGTTAAAGGAAATCTCGAAAGTCTATTTTGATAATTACTCATCCAAAACGCCAATGTCTCAGGTACGTATTAAAGACGTACTTAAAGAAGGAAAAGAGCTGGTAGTTCAAGTTGAAAAAGACGAACGTGGCAACAAAGGTGCCGCACTCACAACTTTTATAAGCTTAGCGGGCCGTTATTTGGTGTTAATGCCAAACAACCCGAAAGGTGGCGGTATTTCACGTCGCATAGAAGGCGATGAGCGCACTGACCTCCGGGATGCTCTAAAAGACATCGAAGCACCCAAGGAGCATGCACTGATTGCCCGTACTGCTGGAATTGGTAAATCAACTGAAGAACTGCAATGGGACTTAGATTACCTGCTCCGGTTATGGGAAGCGATTGATGGAGCTACTGATAAAAAAGCACCTTACCTTATCTTTCAAGAATCTAATCTTGTCGTACGTGCTATTCGCGATTATCTAAGAACGGATATTACGGAAATACTTATTGACGACCCTGAAATCTTTGAACGTGCAACTCGTTTTATGAATCAGGTAATGCCACATAATTTGGTTAAGTTAAAACTTTATGAAGACACTATCCCCCTATTCTCTCGATATCAGGTCGAAAACCAAATCGAATCCGCGTACGCCAGAGAAGTAACGTTAACGTCGGGTGGAGCGCTTGTTATTGATCATACAGAAGCTCTAATATCGATTGACGTTAACTCGGCTAGGGCTACAAAAGGATCAGACATCGAGGATACCGCTTTGCGTACGAACCTTGAAGCTGCCGAGGAAGTTGCACGCCAACTTAGAATTCGAGATTTGGGTGGTCTGATTGTTATCGATTTCATCGATATGATGCAGAACAAAAATCAAAGGGCAGTTGAAAAGCGCATTCAAGATAGTATGAAAATGGATCGTGCCCGCGTTCAATTTGGAAGAATATCAAAATTCGGTTTGTTGGAAATGTCTCGTCAAAGACTAAGATCGTCAATTAGTGAAGCTAATTACTACTCTTGCCCGCGCTGCGAAGGCACTGGCAGCATTCGAACGGTTGGATCTTCAACATTAAATATTTTACGAATTCTTGAAGAGGAGGCGCTTAAGGAAAATACCGAAGCAATTATTGCGCATTTACCTCTTAAAACCGCTACGTATTTATTAAATGAGAAGCGCCACGAGGTAAGCATGATCGAGAACAGATTAGGCACACAAATCACCATCGTGCCTACAAATGATCTTGATACGCCTCATTTTCGACTGCAGCGCCTACGTGGAGAAGATCTGATTAATCTTCCAGACCTCCCAAGCTATAAGCAGGAAATAGCTGCTGAAGTCGAAGAAAAACGAGGTCGTCAACCAGTAAGGCCTAAAAAGCCCGCTCTAAAAAAAGGTCAGGTAGAACAAGCAGCCGTAGGCATAGATTCAGTTAAAGTTGATGCACCAATGCCACAACGCAAAATCGCCAAATCCCCGGGGTTAATTGGCGGATTCTTCAAAAAATTATTCGGTGATGATGTCGCTGAAGAGAAAAAAGAAGAGGCAAAACCTAAACGCAACACTCGAAGTCGAAGCGGCAAAGACAATCGCAATGATAGTCGAGGGAAACGCGGAGGTAATCGTGGTGGTCGCTCACGCGATCGTAATGACAATCAGAATCGTCGAGCTGACAACAAGCAAAATGATAACCAGCAAAAAGATGGCAAAGAGAGTCGTGGCAAACGTAATCCACAGGGTGAAGGAAACAAACCTACCCGGAATCGTCGCACAGACAATCGAAATAAACCCCGACAATCGGCGAACGAGGCTGGCGGAGAGAATAAATCACCAAATCGTAATCGATCAAGAAATCGAAATACTAAGAAGCCTGAAAATATCAGCCAAGGGAACGAAGCTGACGTTCAAATAAATGAAAGTTCGAGCGTAGCCGCAACAAAAGCTCCTGTTTCAAAAGCTGCAGTGGTGCCTGCAAAGATAGACCCTGCTGCAATTGCTCCAGAAACAAAGCAAGCGCAAAATACTGAGGCACAAACTGAGAAGAAGCCAGTACCTAGACGACGCAGAAAGCCGGTGGAACCAGCAGGCAGCTCAGTGGAAACTAATACTGCCTCTAAACCAACCGAGACAAAGCCTTCTGAAAGGAAGCCTAAAGTTGATGCACAAGTCGAAACTACAGTTGAAAGTAAGCCTGCTTCAAAACCTGCGGCTAAATCTTCAGCGAAAACTAAGCCTGCGAACGAATCTGTAGGCAAATCCGAAAGTAAACCGGCAGACAAACCAAAAACGACACGACCCCGTAAAAAGCCTGCAGCTAAACTTGTTCAGGTTGAAACATCAGGTGCTGCGCCGATAGCGGTATCCAAGCCTGCAGAAACAGCTAAGGTAGCGCCTGCTGCTGAGAATCAAAAAGTGGTTCGTAAAAAGCGTGCTGCACCGAAGAAACAAGCACCGCTTCAACAAGTAGAAACCAAACCTTCTGCCAAAGAAGAATAAACCGGCACTCTGCTACACTAGTAAAGAGAAGGAACGGGCCTTAGCGGCCCGTTTTTTTGTCTGCTAGGAAGTTCTGATTGGTTTACAGAGGTTACGCATCGAATACTGCAATTGATTCAACATGCGCGGTATGGGGAAACATATCGATCACCCCTGTTTGTGTAAACTTGTAACCATGAGTATTAACCAAAACATCAGCATCTCGTGCGAGTGTGGCAGGATTACAGGATACATATACAAGGCGTTTCGGGGCAAATTCGTTCATTCGCTTGCACATTTCAAAGGCACCAGAACGTGGAGGGTCCAGTAAGACCTTATCGTAAGCGTTACCCGTCCATACATGCTGTGCATTTTCGACAAACAAATCGCCTACATGAAACGAGATATTATCGAGTTGATTTCGCTCCGCATTCAATTTCGCACGGTTTATCAAGCCCAAATCAGCTTCCACACCCACTACAGTAGCTCCAGAGCGTGCTAACGGTAACGTAAAGTTGCCCAAGCCGCAAAACAGGTCAAGTACTGTCTCGCCCGGTTTGGGGTCCAGAGTTTCGCAAGCCTGAGTTACTAGCGCCTCATTAATTGAGCCGTTAACCTGAATAAAGTCAGTAGCTTTAAATATCATCTCAGTATTGAAACCTTGATGACTATATATCAACTCAAGGCCTTCAGGTGGATACAAAGGGTGTATTGACTCAAGATTACTAGGCTGCAAATACAGAGCTACACCGGCGACTTCAGCGAATCGGCTTAGCAATACCAAATCTGCATCATTTAGTGGCTCCAAATGCCTAAGAACCATTACTACACCATTGTCTCCTTGAGCCACTTCTACTTGAGGTATTCGTTTTCGGCTGGAAACTTGCTGGAGCACTTTTGCCAATTCTGGGATATGCATAGCAATATCGGGATGGAGAACTTCGCAATGATCCATCTGAGTTACAAAACTACTGTTTTTCTCTCGAAAGCCTACAAGAAGAGCGCCCTTTTTTTCGACATCACGCACACCCAGACGAGCTTTGCGCCGATAACCCCAGGTATCACGCTGCATTGGAGGAATCACTGTTTCTGCCTGAACATGTCCGATTTTTTCCAAATTCGAGATTAACTGTTCTTGTTTAGCATCTATTTGATCCTTACTGTCCAAATGCTGCAAACTACAGCCTCCACAAATTCCAAAATACTCACACTTCGGATTAATTCGATTTTCGGCGGCTTCTAGAACCTCGATGGTAGTACCTAATCCAACGCCCTTCCGCCCCCGCAGAGGCTGATATAAAACTCGTTCGCCTGGCAATGCAAAATCAACAAAGGTAACTTTTCCATTGCTATCTCGCCCCACACCTCGCCCATCGTGAGATAAAGAATCTATTGAAATTTCAGCCGGTTCTCGACGTTTGTTTTTAGCGGACATCTAACATAGCAATTTTAGAATAGGATTGAACATTACGGCCGCGAATCGGCAAAAATAACAAAGAATGAGCGACCTAGATTAATTCAGTGTTTTGCTGGGTAAGATTGTAAATAGAAGCCTAATCAACTTTACTGCGCCATACGGCTAAGAATTCCTGTAAATGCGGTTCTGCACCAGAGAGGGCATCCACAACAACCTCGGTTTCCTGATTAAACTCAGCAGCAGACAATAGGCCTTTCATGCGCTGCCAGTGTAAATACACTAAATAGGTATTTAATGCATCAGTTTCGCAATAATCGCGTATAGCCTTAATTTCACCATGTTGATATTGTTGCCAAACCTTCGATCCACTCATCCCCATTTTGCCAGGTAAGCCAAGCAGTACTGCAATCTCATCTAGAGGCGCAAAAGCACGGTTTTGATAACCCGCTAATACGTCCATAAGATCGGTGTGCCGTGCATGAAACCGTGAGATATAGTTATTCCACTTAAAATCTCGATCATCATCTCCCTGGTCCCAGTAGCGTTCCGCGGTAACTCCGTTGATCAACCCTCGATGATGTAATACCGGCAAATCAAATCCTGATCCGTTCCAGGTAACTAAAGTAGGCGTGAAGCGCTCAACACCATCGTAAAAACGCTGAATTATTTCCTTTTCGCTTGAGCTCTCCTCGCCCAATGTCCATACCTTAAATGTATTACTTGAGGTATTTCGGTATACGGCAGAGATGGCAACCACTTTTTGAACATGAGTCGGCAGAAAATCATTGCCGGTCTTTTCGCGCCGCAATCGAAACATCGCTTCGCCAATTTCGCTATCAGACAGACCGCTAAGATCATGCAATGCACGCCCACCAGCAACATCTGGAATGGTTTCGATATCAAACGCTAGGACGTTCATTCATTAGTACTCGGCTTAGATTCTAATCTGGAAAAATACCGGTCGATATGTAGCGATCGCCGCGGTCGCAAATAATTGAAACTACTTTACCGCCAGGGTTTTCACGAGCAACATCAAGCGCTACTTTCATAGCCCCTCCAGATGACACGCCGGCAAATATGCCTTCGATCGATGCCAAATCTCGCATGACTCTTTTAGAGTCTTCTAATGAAACATCAATTATACGATCAACTCGTTCTGGCTGATAAATACGCGGCAAATATTCTACTGGCCAGCGCCGAATCCCAGGGATACTCGCACCCTCTTCCGGCTGAACACCAATAATTTGAATCTCTGGATTACGTTCTTTTAAATAACGCGAGACTCCCATAATTGTTCCAGTTGTGCCCATTGAACTAACGAAATGAGTAATATTCCCGTCAGTATCCTCCCATATTTCAGGCCCGGTGGTTTCATAATGCGCTCTCCAATTATCCGGATTGGCAAATTGATCCAGAACTATCCCTTTACCTTCCTGTTGCATGGTTTCAGCAAGATCACGAGCACCTTCCATGCCCTGTTCTTTAGTCACCGCAATAAGCTCCGCACCATAAGCCTTCATCGATGCTCGCCTTTCAGTGCTCATATTATCTGGCATTATTAAAATCATACGAAAGCCCATCACAGCGGCCGCCATGGCCAACGCAATACCAGTGTTACCACTAGTTGCTTCAATAAGCGTATCGCCTGGTTCAATATCGCCGCGTTCCGCGGCACGCTTAATCATGCTTAGTGCTGGCCTGTCTTTGACGGAGCCGGCGGGATTATTGCCTTCTAGCTTTGCGTAAACAATACTATCGACATCGCTAGCCATACGCTGCAGCGCTACCAATGGTGTATTCCCTATTGTGTGTTCTATTGTTTTCATGGCGTGATTTTATCGGAAAACCAACTCAATGGTGTCACTGAATATCAATGCTGCTAAATCTACCAAAAAATTTAATCTAATCGACTTTGTTGATATTTCATGGTTGGGTATACTGCAATATGATCTAAACTAGATCCTAACTACACAGAGGAATTTTAATAATGAAAAAACTAATCGTCAGTGCCGTCTTAGGCAGCTTAATTCTTGCCAGTTCGGTCGGCGCCCAACAGCGTGATCCTATTCAAGACCAGATCAAGTATCGTCAGTCTGTATATGTTCTACTTTCGTCTCATTTTGGACCAATCGGCGCGATGATGCGCGGAAGAGCAGACTTTGATTTAGCAGCGCTACAATCTAATGCGGCTACTTTAGAAGCGATTGCTCCTTTAGCACTAAATGCTTTCACACTGGAAAGTCATGGTGAAGGCTCTGATGCCTTACCGGGTATCTGGGAAAACCGCGAAGATTTTGATGAAAAAATGAACAATCTGCAAATGGGTATGGCCGGGCTAGCTGAAGCTGCCAAGACAGCAACCAGCGTTGATGATGTAAGAGAGGCGTTCGGGAATGTCGGTGGCACATGTAAAGCCTGTCACGATGATTATCGTGCCGACCCTTCAGTTAGAGTTCGATGAAGTGCTGGTAACGTAATTTCTACGTAAATTATTCTAGAACTTCGGTTTGATAAAGCCTGCCCCATTCGTGAGGTAGGTTTTTTTTGACTCGCAAATATTCAATTATTCGAAATAAAAATTTGCCGTTATGGGGTGCGCATTAGAATTTCCGTCACCAGCAAAACCAAATTTTTATACCACTGTTAAAAGTTTTCAGTCGATTGCTTTGCTTAGATGTATTTTCCGCATCGCTAACTTTGTATTTCCAATGAGTACCCTACTCCATAAACTGAACGAATTAAGTCTTCTCCACCAACAACAGATGCTTTTTGCCTAACGTTCTTAACATGCGAATCAACCGTTCGGTCTGACACAACGCGGTAATCGTCGTAGAGCCCGTCCATCAACGCGTCACGCCCAAAAACTTTGCCTGGCCGAGTCGCCAGTGTCATCAGCAAGCGAAATTCAACACGAGTTAAGTCCAAATCAACACCATCTAAACTAGCCCTAAAGGCTTCTTTATCGAGTTGCAGACGCGTCGTTATTTGTTCTGCTGTAGGCAATGGTTGGCGCCGCAATACAGCCTTTACCCTCGCTACAACCTCTCTCGGGCTATAGGGCTTACAGATATAATCATCGGCCCCCATTTCGAGACCTATTAATCTATCAATCTCTTCCACTCGAGCCGTGGTCATTATTATCGGTACATTAGAAAATTGTCGAAATTCCTTACAGACTTGAATACCATCTTTGCCGGGTAACATTAAATCGAGCAGCACTAGGTTTACCGGATTTTTTTGAAGAGCTTCAACAGCTTGATCACCTCGCTCGATGCAGATAGTAGAATAACCAGCAGACTCGAGGTAATCCTTCAGTAAATCCGCCAGCTTAATTTCGTCCTCCACAATCATTATCAATTGGGCTGGTTCTTCAGCTAATGGTGGGGTATTCAGTTGATTCTCGTTCTGCATGCTCATCAGTGGGTTACTCTAGGGCTAGAGGATAGAATGACATTTATGGTCAACCCCCCATGCTCAGATGGTGCCGCGGTTATAGTTCCACCATGCGCTTCAGCAATATTCTTACAAATGGCTAAACCTATTCCAGCACCGCCAGTGGCCCGATTCCTTGATGCTTCCACTCGAAACAACCGATCAAACAAA
>DNHK01000273.1:0-11840 GCA_003485905.1 Gammaproteobacteria bacterium
GTTCCAATTCTTCCAGTTTCACCAACTGAAAAAGGAGGAAAGTTATAGTGCAACATAAACCGATCACGCACTTCACCTTCTAATGCATCAATAATCTGTGCATCACGATCGGTACCAAGTGTGGTCACAACGAGCGCTTGAGTTTCACCACGCGTAAAGAGCGCTGAACCATGAGCTCTTGGTAAAACACCAGTTTGGACAGAAATTGGCCGAACTGTACGAGTATCTCGGCCATCGATACGTGGCTCACCACTCAATATACGACCACGTACCACTTGTTTCTCTAGGGTTTTGACTGCGCCCTTAATTTCTCCAGCGGCTAACTCATCAGTTTCTTCACTGATCAGCTGTTCAGCAACCAAATCTTTTACTGCAGACACTAGGTCTTGACGCTTTTGTTTATCAGCAGTTTGATACGCTTCTGTCATTCCGGCTTCAGCAATTCCAGCAACCGTTGCAGCCAACTCAGTATTTGCCACCGGCGCTTCCCAAGCCATCGGTTCGGTACCAACTTCGGCTGCCAATTCGGCAATTGTATCGATCGCAGTTTGCAATTGCTCATGACCGAACATTACAGCGCCGAGCATCACATCTTCCGCCAATTCCTTAGCTTCGGATTCAACCATTAGCACTGCGCCTTCTGTACCTGCTACAACCAAATCCAACGCAGACTGTTCAGTCAGTTGAGTTGCTGATGGATTGAGCACATAGTCGCCCTCAATATAGCCAACTCGAGCTGCACCAATTGGTCCGTTAAATGGGATGCCAGAAATAGCCAAAGCTGCTGAGGTCCCAACCATCGCAACGATTTCAGTATCGATCTCTGGATCAACTGACAGAATAGTACAAACGACCTGAACGTCATTACAGAATCCTTTCGGAAACAATGGACGAATCGGTCGATCAATAAGACGACAAGTCAGAATAGCTTTTTCTGAAGGTCTACCTTCACGTCGGAAGAAACCACCCGGAATACGACCGGCGGCATAAGTACGTTCTTCAACATCAACGGTTAGTGGCATAAAGTCACGTGGTTTAGCATTGCGAGAACAAACAACGTTCACCATAATTTGGGTTTCACCCAAACTGGCAATTACTGAACCCGCAGCCTGACGTGCTATTTCGCCCGTTTCCAATCGAAATTCGTTTTGACCATACTGAAAGGTCTTAGTTATTTTCATCTATTATTCCTCTTAAGCGCTTTATTTACGCAAGCCGAGGCGCTTGATCACGTCACGGTATCGTTCGATATCTTTGCTCTTCAAATAGTCCAGCAACTTGCGACGTCGGCTAACTAACCGAAGCAAACCCTGGCGAGAGTGGTGATCGTGGATATGTTCTTTAAAGTGCGGAGAGAGATCCGCGATCCTTTCGGTCATTAGTGCGATTTGCACTTCTGGTGAACCTGTGTCCGTATCAGAGCGTTTATAGTCAGCAACGACTTTACCTTTATCTTCGGCGGTTAATGCCATGATTTTCCTCTTGAATTGCTTGAAAGCAACAGCCCTGAAATACAACCAGAGAGCCGTACGCTCCATGCCCCGGAATGTACCGGGATAATCGCAACAGGCCTATCCTGTTGACTGATGACGACTCCAACCAAATAAACAATTCTAACTGGATGGTCGTCGAAGTCTTTATCGACCCCTATTCTGTGGTAACACCCGAACAGGACATTACCGTAAAGACGGACTATCATTAGTCCAAAATTAAATACCCAAACCTTGCATTAGACGCTAGGCTCGGGCGCGCGTATTCTACCTCCACCACTATTGCACCACAAGCACCTAAAACCACTAATTTTACCGATTAATCAAAGGCTTCTGTTCGTTTAGACTTTCCGATCAATATACAAGCTTAGGAATTTTTAAGGTCAAAATTCAGGTCTCTGACATATACCTAATGGACAAACTCTAGTTACTCAGCATCGAATAGTATTATTGCGATTTTTAGTAGCACTAATCTGAATCGACCTTATACTAACAAGGTATCCACAAAACAGGACCCGCTCAAGGTTAACCTTATGATTTTCAAACAATTATTTGACCAAACCTCCGCAACATTTTCGTATCTTCTTGCCGACGAAGTCTCACGCAAGGCTATATTTATCGATACAGTTTATGAACAACATGAGCGCGACCTGTCTCTGATAAGAGAGTTGGATTTAGTATTATTGACTTGTTTGGAAACCCATTGTCACGCTGACCATGTGACGGGCGCCTGGTTACTCAAATACACAACCGATTGTGAAATCATGGCATCCGAACACTCAGGCATAGAGTTACTGGATAAAAACTTACGCGGTGGAGCCAAGATCAAATTTGGCAAAGAAATATTAAATGTTATCGAAACCCCGGGCCATACCAATGGATGTATTAGCTTTGTCACTGAAGATAAATCAATAGTTTTTACAGGAGATAGCCTTCTAGTTCGTGGCTGCGGGCGCACCGATTTTCAGGAAGGTTCAGCCAAGCAGTTGTATCATTCGATCAAAGAGGGGCTGTTTGCCTTGCCTGATGACTGCATAGTCTACCCCGCGCACGATTACTCAGGTCGCACTGCGAGCACAATTGGAGAAGAGAAGAAGTTAAACCCTCGTATCGGTGGGCAAGCAAACGAAAACGACTTTGTCGGGTACCTAGAGAATATGCAACTACCGCATCCCAAAAAACTCGAAGTAGCTGTGCCTGCGAATGTAAGAGCTGGTCGACCGAAAGATGATCAATTACCAAAACAACCAGACTGGGGTCCCGTGGTCGTGTCTTATAGCGGAGTGACCGAAATTTCCCCGCAGTGGGTCGCCAGCCATATGGAAGAGGTACATATATTGGACGTTCGCACCGCAATAGAAGCTGCCGAAGAACAAGCGAGAATTTACCGTGCGCAACTAATCCCAATCAATGAACTTCGCGATCGAGTTAATGAAGTTCCAAAAGACAAACCAGTCGTAACAATCTGCCGGTCTGGTAAAAGATCTGTTTTAGCGGCGAACATTTTGCGTGAATTGGGCTGGAAAGAAATCGCAAATATTAGTGGTGGCCTACTGCGTTGGTATGAAGAAGGCCTTCCAATAGAAGCCTAAACACACTTACGATCTCTACTACCAACCGATAGTTTAACTTTTCTGAACAGACCTCCTGACGGACTGGGTTATCCAGCAACTAAATCACAAACAGAATGAACAATAAAAGGTTCGATATATGAAAAGCCTTAGTATTCTATTTTTAGGCCTAGTCGCCTTTGTAGCTGGCAGCGCAACTGCAGCTACCACAGGCATACCAACCAAAACTCAGCAGTACCAATTTCAATCGTATGGTGACGGAATTAGTATAGCGCTTAGCGAAGCCGATATCCCTGATCTGCAGGCCACTTCAGTATTAGTCAAGATGCACGCGGTTTCACTCAATCATCGCGACCTTAGCATGTTGGATGGCCAATCACGCTCCACTGCCGAACAGTTGGCGGGTATAGTTCCGGTCTCTGACGGTGCTGGCGAGGTGATTGCCATCGGCTCGTCGGTGACTGAATTTCAGGTAGGCGACCGAGTAATGACCGCATTTTTTGAGAACTGGTTGGAAGGTGATCTAACACCAATAGCAAGAGCAACCGTTCGAGGCAATCCAGCCAACGGTGTGCTTTCAAAATTTTTAGTTAGCCCGGAAACCGGTCTCATAAAAATCCCGGATCACCTAAGCTACACTGAAGCTTCAACCCTGCCATGCGCTGCGTTAACCGCATGGAATGGATTATTCAAGTTTACCGCTCTAAAACCAGATCAGTATGCTTTACTTGAAGGTACCGGTGGCGTTTCAATTTTTGGTTTACAGTTTGCCTACGCTATTGGTGCAAGACCAATAATAACCAGCTCATCAGACGAAAAACTAATGCGCGCACAAGGTCTGGGCGCATTTGGTACCGTGAATTACAGAAAACATGCTGACTGGGAACAGCAAGTTCGCACGCTAAGTGCCGGACACGGTGTGAATTCTGTACTGGAAGTCATCGGTGAAGCAACCATTGCAAAGGCCTTTGCAAGCTTGGCACCAAATGGACATATCGCGATTATTGGTGGGCTCTCAGGGGCGCGTTCTACGGAATTCACCCCTGAGGCGATCCAAAACAAAGGATTTCGTGCCACACAGTTTCTAGTTGGTTCTCTCTCCGACTTTGAAAAAATGAATGAATTTATAGTTGAACACCAATTGCATCCAATTGTGGACAGAGAGTTTACATTCGAACAAGCAAATGAAGCCTTTGCTTTCATGCGTAGCGGAGAACATTTTGGTAAAATCGTCATTCGAATAGATTGAAGGAATCTCCGAATTATCTATTGAACGTATGCGGTCAACATTGCAGAATCCCGGCTGCGGCATAACTTTACTCGAGAATACTTACTAATATGGAACAATTAACATCGTTTACGCCACCACATAGAATATTAATGGGCCCGGGACCATCGGACGTACCTCAACGCATATTAGATGCGAGCGCTAGGTCAACAATTGGCCACCTGGATCCTAAGTTCATTGATCTAATGGATGAGATCAAACTGCTGCTTCAGTTTGCCTTCCAAACGAACAATCGGCTCACCATGCCAATTTCCGCACCTGGCTCAGCTGGGATGGAAGCGTGTTTCGTGAATCTAGTCGAACCAGGCGAGAAAGTACTGGTGTGTATCAATGGCGTGTTCGGAATGCGTATGGTAGAAAATGTTGAACGATGCGGTGGTATCGCCATTACAGTAAACGATGATTGGGGCAAACCTGTAGATCCGCAGAAAGTAGAAGATGCGTTAAAAGCTGACCCAGAAATAGGAATTCTTGCCTTTGTGCACGCAGAAACATCTACTGGAGTTCGCTCCGATGCCGCCACGATTGCCGCGATTGGTAAAGCCCACGACTGCCTAGTAATAGCTGATACCGTCACCGCTGTGGGAGGCATAGAAGTTGATCTGGATAAATGGCGTATAGATGCAAGTTACTCAGGAACACAAAAGTGCCTCTCTTGTTTGCCAGGTATCTCACCTGTTAGTTTTAGCGCAGAAGCCGAAGCAAAGCTTACTAATCGAAAACAAAAAGTACAAAGCTGGTTTTTAGACATGAACTTGATCATGGCCTATTGGGAAGGTGATGCTGGACGCAGCTACCATCATACCGCTCCGATCAATGCTCTTTATGCACTTCACGAATCACTAATCATGCTTCAAGAAGAAGGCCTACAGGCAGCATGGACACGTCATTGGGCAATGCACGAAAAACTTAAGAACGGATTAAGAGAATTAGGTATCGGCTTCTTGGTTGATCCCGATTACCGACTTCCACAACTAAACGTGGTTTTTATTCCTGACGGTGTTGATGACGCTTCAGTGCGCAATCAGCTGCTTGAGGACTACGATATTGAAATCGGAGCTGGCCTTGGCGGCCTAGCAGGTAAAGTTTGGCGAATTGGCCTAATGGGGCATTCAGCCACTGAAGAAAATGTCGACGCTTGTGTTGGAGCATTAACTAAAATCATGGGGTAAATTGCCCATCCACAATCTCTTGTTTTTAAACGATCGATGACGGTTTTTAAAAACACAAAAAGCCTAGGCGACTAACGTTGCGTAGGCTTTTTAAATTTAACCGCTCTAAGCTCAGCTAAAACCAAGATCAGCGTGCTCAGCAAACATTTTTCTAGGTTTCAATAATCCTTCTTCTGACCAGTAGATAACGCCGAGAAAAATTCGACTATCTGTGTAGGCCCGAACCAACCCAGCCACGACTGGCAAGTCAGTTTTTAATTTTCGACCGTGTAACAAGCCTACTGCCTGCTCATTAGTAACCACCAGTTCTGGCAATGGATTAACTGCTAGATCGCTATTATAAAGCAATTCATCGCGTTCCTCTGGTGTCATTGCGTTTAAAGTATCCAGAGTGACCGCATCTTGAACTTTTAGCTCACGCACTCCCATCCTCCGCAACGTAGTTATATGCGCACCGCAGCCTAATGCTTCACCCAAATCACTGGCAAGCTGACGGACGTAAAAACCACCACTCGATTTAACTTCAACTTGCAGAACATCTGGCTCGATCAATTCTGCGCTTAGCTCATACACTTCCATCTGACGTGCCGCTCGCTCAACCTGCTTACCTGCACGAGCTAATTTATATAATGGCTTTCCATCCTGTTTTAGTGCGCTAAACATTGGCGGGGTTTGGTTAATCTTGCCACGGAATGCGGCCAATTCTGCATCCACGTTACGCTGGGAAACATCAACATCACTTGTACTAGTCACAGTCCCATCACTATCTAGAGTATCGGTCGTAACGCCCAACTTCAAAGTAGCGAGGTAATGTTTATCGGTATGTAGGAAGTACTCAGCAAACCTCGTTGCGTTTCCTAGACAAATCGGCAACAAACCGGTTGCTAGTGGATCAAGACTACCTGTATGACCCGCTTTATTTGCACTGAATAGCCTTTTACTCGCTTGTAGCACCCGATTAGAACCCACACCGGTCGGCTTATCTAATAGCAATATGCCATTAATGTCTCTACCGGATTTTCGCTTTCCTACCATGCACTATCTAAAACGTAAAAGAACCCCTGAAGCCAAGACTAGCCTTCTTGTTCTTTACTATCCGTCCGACTCTGGTTCTGCAGGCTGCACGGAATCAATAAGTGCAGTTAAATCCGAAGCTCTTTGAACGTTATAATCATATTCAAAATGTAATTCAGGGCAACGTCGCAAATCCATGGCCTTGGCCAACCGGCTGCGCAAAAACCCACTAGCACGTCCAATACCTTCGAGTATATCTTCGATATCCTGATCAGTTGCCTTCGTCATTTTCGTTACAAAAACGTTCGCATGCCGACAGTCTGAACTAACACGAACTTCAGTAACGGTTAAACCCGCCACACGAGGATCGTTGACCTCGGAACTAAGTAGTTGGGCCAAGCCCCGCTGCACTGAACCTGCAATACGTTCATGACGTCCAAATTCTTTAGGCATTGTTTTATAAGGAATTGATATTTAAAGCTAACGAAAAGAGTCTACTTTAAGTAACTCTCTACTCTAGCGTAGCTTCGTGCTCAGTTTCTTCGAACATCTCAAACTGGTCACCCACTTTTATATCATTGTAATTAACAATACCAATACCGCACTCAGTACCCGCTTTTACTTCAGAAACATCATCTTTAAAACGTCTCAAAGAATCAATCTTACCCTCAAAAATGACCACATCATCGCGTAATACTCGCACCTTTGCATTACGGCGTGCCGCTCCTTCGGTAACAAAGCAACCAGCAATAGATCCTATTTTTGGCGCTCGAAAAACGTCTTTTACTTCGACATAACCAATAATATTTTCTCTAATAATTGGCGCAAGCATCCCGACCATCGCCGTTTTGATATCATCAACCACATCATATATAACGCTGTAGTATCGAATTTCTACGTTTTCCGCCTCAGACAATTTACGCGCTGTAGCATCTGCACGGACATTAAAACCAATCATCAACGCACTCGATGCCATTGCCAAATTAACGTCTGATTCATTGATACCACCAACCAATCCATGTACGACGTTAACGCGAACTTGCTCGGTAGATAATTTTTGCAGCGATTCCGACAGAGCTTCTAATGAGCCCTGCACATCAGACTTAATGAGTACATTAACCGTCTGCAGGTCACCTTCACCCATTTGTTGGAACATGTTTTCCAACTTAGCGGCTTGTTGACGTGCCATTCGAGTTTCACGATGTTGTTGCTGACGAAACTCAGCTACTTCGCGGGCTTTACGTTCATCACTAACAACAAGTACATCATCGCCAGCCAAAGGTACCCCTGCCAACCCCTGGATTTCGACCGGCGTCGAAGGTCCAGCAGATTTTAGAGACTTCCCCGCATAGTCGCTAATTGCCCGTACGCGAGCTGTTTCTCGTCCAGCCAACAAAGTATCGCCAGATTGTAACTGCCCTTGTTGAACCAATATCGTAGCTACTGCGCCACGGCCTCGATCCAAACGCGCCTCAATAACAACTCCAGTTGCCGGGCCATCTGGGCGAGCAGTCAACTCCATAATTTCGGCCTGCAATATGATCGCATCCAACAGCGCATCAACGCCTTCTCCAGTCTCCGCAGACACTGGCAGTATCATTACATCACCACCCCAGTCTTCAGGAATAACTTCTTGAGCAGATAGTTCTTGTTTCACTCGTTCTTGATCCGACTCCTCTTTATCCATCTTATTGATAGCCACTAACATTGGCACACCAGCCGATTTAGTATGCTTGATGGCTTCGATAGTCTGTGGTTTAACTCCGTCATCCCCGGCAACAACCAAAATCACAATATCGGTTGCTTGAGCTCCCCTCAAACGCATCGAACTAAATGCTTCGTGGCCAGGTGTATCCAGAAAAGTAATTAATCCCTTGTCAGTCTCGACTTGATAAGCCCCAATATGTTGGGTTATTCCACCTGCTTCCCCAGCAGCGACTCGCGACTTGCGAATGTAGTCGAGTAAAGATGTTTTACCATGGTCAACATGGCCCATGATCGTCACAACCGGGCAACGAGGTTGCAAGTTGCTATCATCAACTTCAGGTTCTTCGGCTTGCAAAAATGCTTCAGGATCACTTGCTTCAGCCACTACCGCTTCATGCCCCATCTCTTCTACAATCAGCATCGCTGTGTCTTGGTCAAGGGTCTGATTAATGGTCACCATGGTGCCCATTTGCATCAATACCTTTACTACCTCTGTGCCCTTAACAGACATCGCTGCGGCTAAATCACCAACTCCAATGGTTTCAGGTACTTCAACTGTATGAATAACCGGTGCAGTTGGCTTTTCAAAAGTATGTTTCTCGGTTTCGCTACTGACAATTCTCCGAGTGCGCGCTCGATCTTGACGCTTTTTACGAGCGTGAGACACGTGTAATTCAGCCCGACCACCGCGATTACCTTTTTTCTTTTCTTTACGAGTATTGGCTGGCGAAGCTGGTTTGGCATCGGTTTTTTTAGCTTCAGCCGGGGCCCGAGCTGGCGCTGGCTTAACTTCAGATTTAGATTCTTCCTCAGCCACTTTAACTGCTGGCTTATCAGTCGAAGCTTCTACTGCTACAGCATCATCATCGGCTTCTGTTTCTGTTTCTTCAACAACTTCTTCTTGCTTGGCGGCGGCCTCAACCGCAGCCTGCTCGGCTTCCTGTTGTTCTTTTAACGCAGCTTCTTCAGCTTCACGCTCTTTGCGTTCTTTCTCATCTTGCTCACGCTTAATCGCTTCTTCAGCTTCGCGCTTAACAGCTTCCTCTGCAGCTCGTTCTGCCTCTACCGCAGCAACACGATCTTCCTCTTGTTTCTCAATTACTTCCCTAGCAACAAAGGTACGACGCTTACGAACTTCAACTTGAACAGTACGTGTAGTACCGGTACGCGACTTCTGTCGAATCTCACTAGTAGTTTTACGTTTAAGTGTGATTTTCCCACTATCTTTTGTTTGAACGATGTCTCCCCGAAGATGCGTAAGCAAGGAACGCTTCTCTTCGTCTGACATATTATCGGTAACGTTTTTGCCCTTCACACCTGCTTCCGCCAATTGCGAAATTAGCTTTTCCGGCTCAACACCGATCTGCTTGGCAAATTCTTTAATACTTATAGTAGACATATATACGCCCCGGGAATTGTTAGTTTACTCGCCTTCCGCTTCGGCAAACCAAGGTGCTCGAGCAGTCATAATCAGCGTTTCTGCACGTTCACGATCGATACCTTCAAAATCAATAATTTCATCAACTGCACACTCAGCGAGATCTTCCATAGTGGTAATCCCTTCGCTTGCCAACAAATGAGCGGTATATTCATCCATACCGTCCATTGTGAGTAAATCCTCTGCTGGCTTTGCAGCTTTTAACAGCTCTTCACGCAAAATAGCCTGAGTGACTAAGGCATCCTCTGCACGCTTGCGCAATTCATCAACCAAGTCTTCGTCAAACTCCTCGATCGCCAATACTTCTGCCTTTGGAACATAAGCAAGTTCTTCAAGCGTAAAAAAGCCTTCTTGAATCAGAATTGCAGCGACATCTTTATCGATATCAAGTTTCTTCATCAGGTCTTCAAGCATCTCTTGAGACTCGTTCGCAACCTTCTCATCAGCCTGATCCGCCGTAAGAATATTGATTTCCCAACCGGTTACTTCAGACGCCAAGCGCACATTCTGGCCACCACGACCTATTGCTTGAGAAAGTTGGCTTTCATCGACAACTACGTCCATCAAGTGGTTATCTTCATCCACCAAAATCGATTCCACTTCCGCCGGTGACAATGCATTAATCACAAATTGGGCTGGATCATCTGCCCACTTAGTAATATCAACGCGCTCGCCGGCGATCTCGTTCGATACACTCTGAACTCTGGAACCTCTAATACCTACACAGGCTCCGACCGGATCAATCTTGGAATCATTAGAACGTACGGCGATTTTAGCGCGCAAACCCGGATCTCGGGCAGCACTAAGTATTTCGATAACTCCATTTCCTGCTTCAGGAACTTCCAACTGAAACAGCTGAAGCACTAGATCTGAACTAATTCGATCAAGTACGATTTGTGGCCCACGAGTTACTTCACGAAGTTCCAACAAGATACAACGGATTCGGTCTCCGATTCTCAAGCCTTCTCGAGGAATCATTTTGGCCTTAGGTAGTAAAGCTTCGACACCACCTAAATCAATAATCGCATCGCCACGCTCCATGCGCTTAACTACTCCAGAAATCATCTCACCAATACGAGGCTCATACTCCAGTGATATGCGCTCACGCTCTGCTTCACGCACTTTCTGCATAATAACTTGCTTAGCTGCCTGTGCCGCTATACGTCCAAACTCAACCTTTTCCAACGGTTCTTCAATAAAACCACCAACTTCAATATTAGGCTCTTTCTCCTTGGCATCTTTCAAATAAATCTGGCGATCTAGAACGATTTCCTCTTCTTCGTCATCAGCAATCACTTCCCATTGTCGAAAGCTTTCATATTCGCCGGTGGTTTGTTCAATTGCCACACGAACGCCAATATCTTCGCGATTACGTTTGCGGGTCGCCGTTGAAAGCGCTGCTTCAATTGCTTCGAAGATGACTTGTTTGTCGACGTTTTTCTCACTAGAGAGAACTTCCGCCATTAATAATATTTCGTTTGCCATTGCAAAACCTCTTTATATACCTTTGCCTAGCTAATCGTAGCTAGGCACCACTCTTGCCTTATCCATATCATTATAGTTAAGACTAAATTTTTCGCCTTCGACTTCCACTACAACCGAATCTTCATTTGCAGCTAACAGCTCGCCAGTAAAACGACGCAGATTATCCTGAGAAACCTTTAACCGTAAACGAACACTTTCACCTACTGCCGCCTTAAAATGCTCGGGCTTAACCAGCGGCCTATCTGTACCGGGCGACGACACTTCTAAATCATAAGCACCAGAGACCGGCTCATCAATATCCAGAATCGCACTGAATTGATGGCTGGCCTTCGCGCAATCAGCGACACCTACTCCGTCGGGACCATCAATATAGACCCGAAGCGTTGGTCGTTCCCGGCCCAGTATCTGCACGGCAACAACCTCAAAACCCAACGCCGCAGCGCCGGGTTCCAACAAGTCATGGAGGTGCTCAACGGTCAATGCCATCAGTCTTGCTACGCCTCCAATACTGTTTCGTTTCACCAATAAAAAAGTGGGCCTGAAGCCCACTCTTACGAATACTTGCTGTAAGAACAGAAAACCCCGCCATTAGCGGGGATCGCTGTTACATTTTAGTGGCGGTTTTATTAGAAATACACACCTCAAAAATGCCTTGGTAGCGGGGGCAGGATTTGA
>DNHK01000273.1:11899-24522 GCA_003485905.1 Gammaproteobacteria bacterium
AGACTGCTCCACCCCGCATCAGGAGGCGAGATTCTATGCTAATGGCGAAGCATAAGCAACTGAGTAATCAGCCATATTTAAAAAGATGTAGGATTCTATAAGCTGCTGTTTTAAAATGGTTTTAGGATAAGTATTTGAATTAATCTGCCAATTAATAACTGATTTTATTCGTCTATTTCGAGCAATCCAGCTGATCAAGCATTCAAACAGAAATATCTGCGTACCAAGTACTATAAAAGTAAACCCTAAATAGCAGCTATTCAGGGCCGTGAGCCAAATTTGCGCTCTTCCTCTGCCCGAAAATAGATGTTTATTTCAACTGAGAGCGACACCTACTTTAGTAAGCCAATTTGTAATATGTCATGAACTATTGCTGCTGGAGTATTAGCGGAGGTGTCTATCGTGTAGTCAGCATATTGCTCGTACAGAGCAGTTCGCTCGTTTGCAATATCTTCGAGCCTTTGGCCCAATGGCGCAGCAATGCCACGCGTATCAAAATTGTGTATACGATTCCGTAGCTGACTAATAGAACATGATAAATAGATGACCTTGCCTGCCTGCTTGAGTCTGGCCATTGATTTGGCGCTATAGACTATGCTTCCTCCAGTAGCGACTACTTTGGAGTCATAATCATTCTCTAGCACAACCTCCTGCTCAATTTCTCTAAGTGATAAATAACCTGATTTTTGAATAATATCTTGCAGTGTTCTTTTTTCACGCAACTGAATTAATATATCTGTATCGACAAAGTCCATCCCAAGCGTTTTGGCTAACAGCACCCCTACAGTACTTTTTCCGGTGCCAGGCATTCCAATCAACACTACTGTTTTCATAAATTGTTTCTCGGTTGCTGTATTAATTAGAGTTTAAGCGACGCACCACAAATTCCGTAACTAATTCAACTTAGTGCTAAAATTCCGATATAAAATAACCTGATTTAAGGAATAAATATGAGAATCAAGTCTACAGTAGCGTGTGTTGTCACCGCACTTTTAATCAGTAACACCGCGATGGCCGAGCGATATGTTCGCTACGAAGAAAACGGTAACGTGTCATGGGGTGAGCTTATTGACGGCACAATTCATCGGCTTTCAAATGCGCCCTACCTAGGGGGCAATCGCACTGGTCAAACGAGCAGCGAAGAAAGCGTAAAACTAAAAGCACCCGTCGACCCAAAACTTTCCTTTATGACGGCCTTTAATTATAGCGATCATAAAACAGAAACGTTTGGCATAACGAAAGACACCACCAAGCAACCCGGACTGTTCACCGTGCCGGCAAGCTCCATCATTGGGCCAGATGAGAATATGATCCGCCCGGTTGGATCAAGTAACTTTCATTATGAAGCTGAAATGGTGGCCGTAGTTGGTAAGCGTGCAGAGAATGTTTCTCTTGAGGATGCAAGTGATTATATTTTCGGAGTATCCATCGGCAATGATGGTTCAGAAAGAGACTGGCAGTCTGACGACATTCAGTGGACTCGGGCCAAAGGGTCAAAGAGCTTCAATCCTGTTGGACCACACTTAGTTACGGGGCTTGATTACACCAATCTTGATATTGAAGGTCGGCATAACGGTGTCAAATCACAAGGGGCCAACTCCTCCGGGATGATCTTTGATTTTAACTATATGGTCCATTATATATCGCAGTTTTTCACCTTGGAGCCGGGCGACATAATCTGGTCGGGCACAATGGGTGATACAGGGCCAATGGCTCCCGGTGATACATACGAAATTACCGTTCAAGGCATCGGGACCCTAAAAAACGTATTGGTTCAGGGCAAATAATTTACATTAGTTAATTGGTCTTACGCTGCATCACTCGGTGATTCAAATGGGTATACCCGTTATTTTTAGGTTGGAGTTAGCCATTGTTTCTTCCGAGTTTGGACAGTAATCTATGCAACTGCCTACTCGAAACAATCCTGAAAACTATGTCTGATCTACGGCTAATCCGCCACGCACTATCCGACAGAATTTTTCACTGGATAACTGCAGCCTGTGTATTGATCCTATTGGCAACGAGTCTTTTGCCTATATTAGGGGTTCAGTTTAGCTGGGTTACAACACATTGGATCGCCGGCATAGTCCTAAGCGCTGCGATACTGTTTCATATTATTCGAGCGGTATTCTGGCAAGAACTAAGGTCGATGTGGATTTCTATTTATGATATCAAAGCCACTTTCTCATCTTTAAATCCTACAAAGCCGGCAACGTTAAAACCTGGCAAGTATTCGTTCGCGCAGAAATTTATTCATCTCGGATTTAGCGTATTTACGCTTGTCGCGATGGTGACCGGATTGGTAATGATGGTCAAGATAGATACCCCATTTTGGCCCCGTGACCCCTATTGGCTGGACTCCGCAACATGGGGATGGGTTTACGTCGCTCATGGTGTCTCAACACTAGCCTTCGTAACCATGGTCACACTTCACATTTATTTCGCACTCAGGCCAGAAAAATTGCTATACGCCCGCTCCATGATCAAGGGGTGGATTACCGACGACGAATACCGGCAGCATCATGATAGTGAACGCTGGAAAATCCCTTCTACTGAAAAACCAAACGAGCACTGAAACAAAAAGGAAATATACGATGACTGCAAATAATCAGCAGGTACTCACCTCTTGTATCGACACAATAGAATCTAGTTATGAGTATATGCTCGCCTATGCGGCCCAGGGCCGGGAAAAAGAGAATGCCGGCGGTGATGGTCCAGGGATTCGAACCTATTTAGAGAATCTTGATACTGCTATTGGCGCACTGCCTATTGCATTAGACGCGCTGCTCGCTGCAGAATCTCAAGTGGAGGTCTCTGCATTCCTAGGGGTTTTAGAAAGAGATTCCTCCACGGCACGAAAGACAGTACAACTAGTGCTTTCACTTCCGCAAATATCATCCCGCATTGTCGACAACCTTAATGCATCTGCGCATGTGCGGACATTGCTGACCGATATGTTTCTTGCTGACGAAGCCCTAAAATCCCTGCAAACAAAGCCCTAGCAGGGTCAAACCTACTGCCCAGATTTTCGCCCTTTTCGAGACATCAGCCACACGAACAAAACATGTCCAGCTATAAACGCGACAGCAGCCCCAAAAAATACACCTAGTAAATCCCAAGAGACTCCTTGCAGAACCTCTTGCCCCCACTGGTCTTTAGAAATCCGTAAATATTCCACGGTATCAGCTCGCTAACCAACGATGCCTTATAAGTGCCATTATCAAGAATCTCTAATCGCGCGTCGAACTAGGTTTTCAAGTAATGGAATCTTGAAGTGATTAAAATTAAGTGGAACAGCCCCTCGAGCGGCTGAGCTGGCTGCAAGGTCCGCAGTTTCTTCATCCCGTGAGCTGCCACGCACTACATCTTCAACCACAGTAAGTCGACGTGGCACACACTCCACTCCCGCACATGCAACTCGAATGTCCTCAATCGTATTTCCAGACATCTTGATTGCTGCTGCGATGTTCACCAGCGGAAAATCCCAAACGTTACGATCCGCTACTTTCTCAAAATAAAAAGTAGATCCCGCCCATGTGGAGGGAATGCGAATCGCCATTAAAATGTCACCCGGTTGCAAAATCGTCATTCGCTCAATGTCGACATCAGGACCGATGAAAAAATCCTGAGCGGCAACCACTCGCTCCCCAGTTGAGTTACGAATCACCATACTCGCATCCAGAGCGACTAGTGCCGGTGCGGTATCTGAGGGAGAAACCGCAACGCAACGATCAGCGCCATAAATACAATGCTCGCGATTCATACCCTCTGGAGTGTCGGCATAACATGTATTTCCGCCCGCGCGATAGCAATCCATTCCCGACCGGTAATACCAACAGCGAGCATCTTGGCATACGTTCCCACCAATCGTGCCTACGTTACGGATCTGCGGGCTGGCCACTCTCGACGCTGCCTGCGCGAGAAGCGAATAGCTACCCTTAATAATGTCATTCTCTGCAAGCTCAGCAAGCGTCGTCAATGCGCCGATCTCTACACCCTCGGGAGTTTCTTTAATCCCCTTCAACTCATCTATTCCGTTAAGGTCTACAACCGCTTGAGGGCGCTTTACACGATCCTTAAACCAATCATAGCTATCTTGCCCACCGGCAAGCTTCCAAGCGTTCTCACCATAACGTTCAAGAACTTCAAAAGCATTATCCATATCGGAGGGCTGAATTAGCTCAAAATGCGGCATCATATCTCTAGACATATCATTCCTCCTTACTGGTTATTAACTTGCAACGGTTTGTAAGATTGGGGCCGACCTGCAGCCGCATTAACAATCATATCTGGGGTAATCGGGTTCCTCATAAAGTAATGCCCGTCAAGTGCGTTTGAAATCGCACAAATAAGTGACGCCGCTCCACCACCCATGACTGGTTCACCAACACCTTTAGCACCAACCGGGTTTTGAGGGTCTGGCTCGTCTACCGCGGCCCAATCCATCGTAGATGGGACGTCAAGATAGCTTGGAGGCTTGGCCTGATACAGACCAACATTTACCGGCAATCCGTTCTGTGGGTCATACACAAGCTTCTCCGACGCTGCCATTCCAAAACCCATCACAGCACCGCCTTTAATTTGTGTCGCAAGACTTTGGGGGTGCAATACGGTTCCGCAATCTACCACACCTAAGTAGTCGAGAATCTCGAACTTACCAGTTTCGGTATCAAGCTCGATATCAATAAAACCCGCGCAAAAAGCAGGTACCAAACCATGCTTCTCAAGCTTATCCTTAGCGACACCGACAAGGCCGGTTCCTGCCACCCCTGCAAGCCCACCCTTAGTAATCGGATTGATGTCCTCCGGACCTTCGATGCCAGAATATTTACCACCAAGTTCCACGGCACGTTGCGCGACCTCTGCATAAGTCATGGACTGTGCTGGATCCGACATGGAGAATACTTTCTCCTCACCAATATCATAATCACCAGGGTCACCCCCCAAGTCCATAGCTGCAATCTCTTTAATCTTGTCTAAGGCATCCGTCGCCGCTACAAAATTTGTTCGCGTCATTGTGAACGAAGTATTGGAACCAAACTGGCCTATATTAAATGGTAAATGTTTACGGCTATCACCACGATGAATGACGCAGTTCTCCCAATCATATTTTAATACTTCTGCCGCAACACGAGAGGTAGACGCGTAGGAGTACGTGCCAAGGTTGCCGACACCGGTATGCACATTAAGTTTGCCATCGGGAGTGATAACAACTAAACCATCAAAGCCATTGAAGCCCGCAGGGTGAAACGCCGTCGCCACCGCCACACTACGAACCTTTGCACCATTACGCTGACCATCATTTTTTACGCGTTCGGCCCAGTTAAACTGCTCAGCGCCTTTCATAAGTGCTTCGCGCGGATGGGCGCTAGTGACTGGCTCTCGACCGGCTCCAACCAGAGCATCCCCGGTCGGTGCATTAATTTGTCTTATCTCAAGCCTATCCAAACCTAACTCTTTAGCTGCCCGATCCATCAGCGGTTCGAACGTCACGGCCATCTGGTTCTGACCAGGCCCTCGCTGCGCTGCACGCGGTGGAGTATTAGTCGAAACAAAGATACCTCGTAGTCGCATTGCCTCTGGCGTATAAACTAACGAGGCTCCTTCGCTGAAGCCATTAATATCTGGAAAACCCGTGGCTGACCCATTCTCCTGAACTAGATAAAGATCAAGCGAAGTCACTTTTCCATCTTCGCGAAAACCAATTTTTGTCCGGCCCTGAAATCCGCAACGCGCGTACCCTAAGTAGTATTCCTCGGCCCGACTGATGCGCAGCATCACTGGACGATTAATCTTCTTCGAGAAATGAGCAGGTATCACCATCGACGGATAGGGATTGCCTTTTGAACCAAAACCGCCGCCACAGAATTCAGCGACAAAGACCACATCTTCGGGCGGAATACCAATCAATCCGGCTAGGGTGTACATCGCAAAACTTTGGCTTTGCAGTGAACCGAACACATGACACTTTCCATTCTCCCAATACGAAAGCGCGCTACGTGGCTCCATCGAATGGTGTGAATTAGAAGCAACAACAAATGACTCCTCCAACACCAAGGCGGCATCTTCAAAACCAGTATCCAGATCACCATATTCCCACTGTACAGTGGGCTCCCCTGTTGGTAATTGACCTTCTTCGACGGCAGCAAAATCTCTGGCCGTCCATTTTTTATCATTGATTTCAGGCGGAATCGATTGCCCGAAATTTAGGTTTACCGAATTACCTTCACTGCGCGCATTAGGGCCTCCTGGATATAAACTCTCCAAAGGGTCCACGCAAAATGGGAGCGGCTCAAAATCAATTTTGATTTTGTCGATAGCATCCTGAGCAATGGTCTCGCTTTCGGCGGCCACCGCGAGTATAGGGTCACCAACAAAGACTGGTTCATTTGTAAGAATTGTTTGTTGAGGAGACGCCTTAGCAGGCACATCATCTGCGGTCAAAATCCCAATAACCCCAGGCATGGCGAGCGCCTCTGCGGCATCTATATTTCTAACCCGCGCATGTGGCATTGGGCTGGTAAGCAATCTGGCATACACCATGCCATCGACACGGAAATCCTCCGCGTATTTTGCCTCTCCTGTTACCTTGGCGCGGATATCAGGCGGAGTAAAATCATTACCTAGAAGCGTATAAGCCATTCTAAGCCTCCCCTGCTGCGCGCATAACAGAATTCAAATAGTGGTCGTAGGCACCACAACGACAGAGATTCCCGGATAGTGCCACTCTGGCTTCCTCCCGAGTAGGATCAGGATTAGATTTAAGCAAAGAAACCGTGGACATTATCTGACCAGGAGTACAGAAACCGCATTGCGGCCCAAGCTCATCAATAAAGGCTTGCTGAATCGTATGGAGTTCTCCATTTGCCCCCTGTAATCCTTCGACGGTATTTATGGCTCGGCCCCTTACAGTATGAGTGAGGGTAGAACATGAGTATTGCTGCACATCATCAATATTCACTGTACAAGCACCGCATTCACCACGATCACAACCCAGCTTTGTACCGGTCAGTCCTAACTTGTAGCGTAGGGTCATTGCCAGAGTTTCGTTTGGCAATACATCAACCACCCGATCCCTACCATTGATATTTAATGTGATCATGCGCTCAAAACTACCAGGAGCCGGGGTAGCAGATGATTCTGCTGTATTCCCAACCCCACTATTATCAGAACATCCGGCGAGCATAAAAACGCCTGCTGAAGCAACTGCACCTGAAGCGATCACGCCCTTAATAAACTCACGTCGCGACATATTAGGCGGAGCTAGACCACAACTTGATGTTTGTTGAGACACCATAGCCTCTGACATCATCATTGTGGTCAAATCCGTCATCGAGTTTCCTTTATTCATCTGCAAACCTCCGCCTGTTTCTTATCAGGAACAGATAGCCCCTGGGACATATTCGGCGTCATCTAAACACCGACAATCTAACCTTTCAACCAGATAACCATAGTACACCCAAGCTCACGTAAAAATCTACGACCTCAAGAAGACGAAACGAAGGTACAAAGCCATTAACGCGAGTAATGATTAATCGATAAAAGTCGCAATTTCACTCAGAGGCTTCTTCTCTATTTGAGGTACTTGGCAATTCTTCTCGGGTTTTCCCGCGACTAAAATCATATAAGGGCGTTCGTCCGTAGGGCGATCTAATATTTCGTTGAGGAATTTCATTGGGCTGGGAGTATGCGTTAAAGTTGCTACACCTGCGTGGTGCAGCGCGTCAATGAGAAAGCCCGTTGCAATTCCCACGGATTCAGACGTGTAATAGTTCTTAAGCTTCTTACCGTTTTCATCGTAAGAGAATTTCCTCAAGAATATAACTATCAAGTGTGAGGCCGTTTCTAAAAATGGTTTCTCGGCATCCGTCCCCAAATGGCTCAACGCATCGAGCCATTGATCGCTGGCACGGGATTCATAAAAAACCCTCTCTTCCTCTTCTGCCGCCAAACGAATTTTACGTTTGAGTTCAGGGTTAGAAACCGCCACAAAATGCCAAGGCTGCATGTTTGCGCCATTGGGTGCTGTACCTGCTGCCCGAATAGCTGCTTTGATCACATCATTGGGAATAGGCTCAGCACAGAAATCACGAACCGAACGACGCAATTTAATTTGTTGATAAAAGAGGTTCGCTTTCTCCACCATCTCATCAGCGCCGTAGTGAACAAAATCATAAGGAATCGGTTGATAATCGGTTGTCATAGCGCAAGGCCTCCTAATGTTCAATCAAAATTAAGGCAATGATCCTATCTAAATTAGCCCGCGACACAATGAATGGTTCGACCCGCATTACGACAATTAATCTATCTATAAAACTGATCGATCTAACACTGATCTCTATCACTATGTTTGGAAAGGCTAGTTGTACCGTCAAAGTCATAATAGGTATAAACCGTTTCTCCGGCGACATATATACAATGCACTTTAATTTCCGATTTGGAAGGATGTAGACGGCCTAACAAGTTTATCTCGTCACCAACAGCTAATGTGTTCTCGTCAAACCCAAGACGACGATTACGCGCAGGCGTTGCTAGCACCAAATCCCAAGCTTTGCCTTCATCATCAGTTGCTACCAATTGATCGTGGGCGTTACCCAAACGAAGTTCGGCAATCACAAAGTTTTTATCTATATCGCTGTTATAGCCTCCCCAGCCGTGATGAGCCAAGCTTAGAGAAGATATTTGCAATAGAAACAATATTGCTAGGATCGAGAATGGAGAACCAGCGCGTAGAAAATTAATCATCATAGCCACCTCATTAAAGTCAGTAGGATCAAAATAAACTGCAGATTACTATTGTACTTATCAGTGATCGAGTATCTTGGATAACTCCTGTTGTCATAAAACGTCCATTCACATAATTACTGATTTTGAATGCTATTGGTCCGCAACATGCGCCGATATAGAAAGAACTCGATACATCCTAGTCAGCCTCCATTTTAGGGCGTAGCAATGCAGTAAAAGAGGCCATCACCGCCTGTACCTTCCAGATCTGCTTGACCGCAACCACGTGAAGCGTGTGCGCTGTTCCAGGAAGTGGGGTTATCGCCCCCGCCTTCACGGTCGAAATGACCAACTAAGGCTAAACCTGAAGAGCTACTGCTGGTCCAGTTGCTACATGTGGTGTCTGTGTCAATAGTAGTATTAGAGTTCATAGCCATGCCCTTCGCGTCTGAACCAGTGAGAATGTCATGACGATTTGGCGTATCACCTCGCCCATTCACGATTTCTCCGCGCTCGGTGACCACGTTTGGCTTGGTGATCATATTTGAATCGCTGTGTAAATCGGCCACATCAAGTGCCACGGGTATGCCTTTGGCATTATAGAAGGGTGCTGCACCAGCAATACGATCACGTGCATTTATACTATTAGTACCAGTAGTGCTTAGGTAGGCAACCCAGTTCTTATCGCCCTGACCAACAGTTCCTGCCAACGCTGTGCAATGAGCATCTGCCCCATCAAGACCGCCAAGATTAGCGCCATCTCCGAGTCCGTTACTGGTGAGGAAAAAGTTCATAACTGGGTTTACTTCAGTGCGCTCCCGCAGCGGTGGCTGGCAATCATTTTCGATGAATTCATAGGCACCCTGATCACGATAGAGCATGTTGTGTACTATGTCTTGCGATAGATGCCCCGGATCAGAGACCACCATATTTAACATTAAAATGGTGCCCTCTTCAGTATCTGCACGGCTATAGGTTTCTACCACACTTAATTGATCAGTTAGCCGGAACCCGCGATTCGTTGCCTGATTAGCAAGCAAATTAGTAGACTCTATAATTAGCTTGTCGCCTTCATAACGAGCGATGGAATCACCGTAATGAGTATTGATACCCTTGGCATTTCGGTTGTCGAAGTAAATTTTTCTATATCCTCCAAACTCTTCATAAGAAAGCACCACATGATCTTCGAACTGCTCAATTTTTACCGGGTGCGGAGTAACAACTTGGCGCACCAATCCAACAGGGTCACAGAAAACCTGTGAATCTGTAGATACATCAAAATCTGCCTGCAGTGCTAGACCAGCCTCATTGAGAGGGGGGTCCTCGGCAAACTGCCCTGGGTGGGTTTTACGAATTCCTTGATTCGACCAAACGCTGCTTAGATTAGGCTTTCCGTCGGCCAATGTTAAAGAAAAATTTTCGTCAATTTCCGGCTGATAGGCATTGCCCCCTCGCTCGCCTCCTCCAATCGTTGAAATAGTAAGCTTGGTTTCGGGATCGATAAGCTCAATAGACCCGAGTGATGTCATGGGAGACCCATCATGAGTCGCATCGCCCGTGATGCGCACCATTTGACCTGATTGAATGGTGTCAGCTGACCAGCCCTGACGTCGAAATCCAGTGGCAGCCCCCCCCTCTGTTACCCAACCGGTTACCGAACCATCCTCGTTGGTTACATCTACATATACCAAGATGTGTGGATTTCGAAAACTAAACCCTGTCACCACGCCTTCGATAGTGGTTTCGCGCTCATCCGTGAAGGTGGAAGCAAAAGAGTGATGCGCGTGAGCCGTTACAAGGTTCAACGTCAAGCCAGTAATCAATATGACAGATATAAGATTTTTCATTACAGCCCCAGGAAGCCTCGAAAGAGGTGAATTATATTAGATATACGGAGTTTTTATTTATTAGGCAGTATAAATCAAATGCTTCACTGATCGAATGACTGTTAACTGCCCAAAGCTGTCATTTGGTGAGATTGAAAAACACACCGTGTTCCCCTATATATCGTTCAGTGTGTTGATGTTCTCGATATTCACTGGCTATAAATTATCCTCTTATTTTTTATACTAGCTTTAACTAGTCCAAATAAAGCACTTACCACAAACAACTGCGGGTCACATCATAGCCGCTGGCAGTGATTCTGATGGATGCACTGACCAATCGTAATTTTTGTCAAATCGTTCGATTAAGAAATCAATAAACACTTTTACCTTAGGCGGAACAAAGCGTTGATAGGGATGCACTGCATACAGGGCGGAGGTGGCCGGGTATGGCGCGTAGGCGGGTAGTAATTTTACCAGTTCGCCGCGAGCAATGGGCGGGCCCATAATCCAGTCGGGCGATAACATCAAACCACGACCGTGAAGGGCTGCAGTTACTAACATGTTACCGCTATTAGCCGTAAATTTTCCGCGAACACTAACATCGACAATCTCGCCACCGTCTTTGAAATGCCAAACGTTATCGCCTGGGTTGCGCCTAAGCGATAGGCAGCTATGATTTTCAATATCACTCGGGTGGGCCAGCGGCGGAGCAGTTGCGAGATACTGTGGGCTGGCGCAAAGACTGCGAGGTACCTCGGCCAACTTGCGTACTCGCAAGGTGGAATCTTTAAGTCGTCCGGCGCGGATCGCAATATCAAAACCTTCTGCCACGAGGTCAACATTGCGATCAGTGGAGGTGAGCCCAAAGCTCACGTCCGGCCAACGGGCCTGGAACAAGGCAGTTGCCACAACAACATGCTGCTCAAGACTCGCGGGTAGGGAGATAAGCACGAGGCCTGCAGGTTTATCTTCTAGCTCTGCCGCCATAATGCGGGCTTCCTCCAAATCAAGCATGATACTGCGCGTACGTTCGTGAAATAGTCTCCCTACCTCCGTCAGGTTCAGTTTACGGGTAGTGCGGTGAAACAGCGTTGCCCCTACCCAGCCTTCAAGATCAACAATCCGACGCGAAACACTGGATGGCACCAAATCCGATTGCCGACCGGCTTCCGAGAAAGAACCCGTTTCGACCACTTTATTAAATAGCACTATCGCGCCTAACTTATCCATACCTGCTCTCCTGCCTCGGCCAAATTGATTCTATCTGTTCATAAAACGCAATAGTAATTTGCATATTAGTGATCTTATCACAAAGTAATTTTTCGAATATCGTCCAAACCAATGGACACAAAGTCCAATACAAAACCACGAACAGAAAACATAAACACTCTAAACGAAGGATTAAAAATGAAACAAACAGCAAACGATCAAACTCTCACAGCAATAGTCACCGGTGCATCAACAGGTCTTGGTTTTGCCATTACTAAGCATTTTCTCAGCAAAGACATCAACGTCGTCATGAATGCTCGTACCGCAGCTGACCTCGAGGCTGCTTACCAGGCGCTGGGCTCACCAGCAAACGCAACCATCATGGTTGGTGATATTGCCAATAAATCAGTTGGCACTGATCTGGTGCGTGCCGCAGAAACAAAATTTGGCGGCCTCGATATCTTGGTGAATAACGCGGGCGTTTTTAGTGCCAAGGCTTTCCTCGACACAGAAGAAAGCGATATTGACCGCTTCTATGCGATCAACTTTAAAGGGGCGTATTTTGCAGCACAAGCGGCGGTTCCTGTTCTTCAGAAGCGCGGCGGTGGTGCGATTGTAAACATTGGTACAACCCTTCTTGAACATGCAATCGCAGGCTACCCGGCCTCAGCGGCGCTTGCAAGTAAAGCGGCCCTTCATAGTTTGACAGAGCAGCTTTCAGCCGAATTCGGTGGCGACAACATCCGCGTCTCAACTATTGCTACGGGCATTATCGAAACACCCCTGCACGCCAAACAAGGCATCGAAGACACAAGCGGCTTGGCTGGTCTGCACTTAGTGAACCGAATAGGCAAACCTGAAGAC
>DNHK01000001.1:0-1914 GCA_003485905.1 Gammaproteobacteria bacterium
GTGCCGCTTCGCCAACATATCCCAACATTAACTTTACTAGAGAATGATTTTTTAAAATATTTCGCAACCTCATCAACATCCTTCTGCAAGGGTACGATATAAGGCTTGCTGTTCGAAAAATCTGATATATCTTTTCTATATAACCCTAGAAGGGTAGCAAGAGGTACTTGGTACTCGTAATCCTCTTTTGATTGCATGCTCGAGGGGTTATAGTTTTGCTGCCTAACCGCAACATTAGGGAAAGATCTCTGCAGTATATTAACTAAGCGACTGTCGCACTCTAAAATTATATTTGATGGTTCTTGTTCGAGCAGGTTAGGCATGGCACTAAGAAACATCAACTCATCGCCCAAGCCCTGCTCTCGCCACACCAGAAGCCTCCGGCCGCCCAACGGCTCGCCTTGCCACTGTGGTGCTTTAAACTGTCTCGCCGGGTTTCTTCTGGACGCCGCTCTCACATCAGGGGAGAATCCAGCTTCGTAGTTTTGCCAAGCGTCAGCGAGGTTACCCAATTGAAGTTGCTCGAAGGAAAGGAAAAATTTAATTGCACCAGTCTTAACCTTGGCATCTGTCAGACTGCGTTTTAGCAAGTCCTCATACAGAGCTACCGCTTCTTTGTGCCTACCCAGCTTCGCGTGCACGTAAGCCAAGTTTACGGCGGTATCTGGATTCGATGGGTCTAATTTTAGCGCCGTGTCAAACGCCACCCCGGCCGGTTCATACATAGACATGTCCGATAGGGCGGTACCTAGGTTATTGAATCCACCCGACCATGTTGGGTCAAATTTTATCAGTTCGAGTGCCACCTTGACTGCGATGTCATTATCTCCTTTCGCTAATGCAAGGTTACTCTCGAGTAATAACAAGAGTCGAGTCACATCAAATCTTTCTCTCATTGAAATAAGTAATGACTCGAGATCAGCTAGCCTGTTTGTTTTTAAAAAAGCCTCTCCTAAATAATAGTAGTACTTAATGTCATTGGTATTGGCATCTATTTTTATTAATTTTTTTCCCAGCGGAATAAGCTCCTCGTATTTTGATAACTCGTAAAACGTGACAAATAGTTTTGTTTGCGCCCACAAATGATTAGGATCTAGTTCTTGAATTTTTTTTAAAGCATTTATGAGATCGTCATACTGACAGTTCTTTTCGGCGCTTTGCGCTTTCACTATGAAAGAAAGTATCTTTTTTTCTTTCAAATTCATTGTTTTATTTAAATTTCTCATGATCGACTTTCCTCGAGGTTAACCAACTCCTCATTCAATACTTATGTTAACCCCTACTATAGTGACATGGAAAAAAGGCGGCATCAAGAGGTGCGCGGCCTAAAATCCTGAATGCCGTAAACACAATCTTAACCCGTACGCATGGTAAAGCTAGACGATAGGACGTGCGAACAGCAGCTTCACAAACGAAGAGGCTTCGATGGTGTGTCATGAATAACTTGTGGCCGCCTTTAAGCGACACACAAGGTAAACGTGAGTCAATGACAGAACAACAGGTACGAAGCAAACACTGTGCCAATTTTTTTTGACAGGTGGGCTACGGGTTGCTTTGTAGGTGTTGCCCGGGCAACTCGCCCTTCTAATCAACTGGTGAGTGTGTGAGCGTAATGCTGCATTAAGCAACTCTCGTTGCAAATAATTTTTTTGGATGCACAGCGTTACCAGATTATTTGTCAGTAACCACAAAGGTGCGTGCAGGTGGGAGCACGCTCCTACGCACGTGGGTATCCGTCTGCCAATTCATAGTTACCATGGTAAATGCTGTGCACTGAACTCGTAGCTACGCACTGATAGGGAACTTACAACGTTCACGTAGGCCTAGAAGCAAAAAAGCCCCCGCATACGCGGGGGCTTCTCGTCACTCAGTTAGCGCTTACTGCAACAAGGACAAAACAGACTGCGTAGACTG
>DNHK01000001.1:1930-2752 GCA_003485905.1 Gammaproteobacteria bacterium
AGCTCTGCTGTTTCGACACCGTAGTCCGTATCCATAATACGACTGCGCGACGCCTCGGTATTGGTAATCACATTCGACAAGTTGTCGATGGTATGTCCCAGCCGGTTCTCAATGGCACCAAGCTTTGAGCGCTCAGCGTTTACATAAGTCAAGGCATCATCGATGGTGGCTAATGCAGCTGTAGCGTCGTCTGCAGTTAACACAGAGACCTGCGCAACTGAACCACTACTACCGCTGCTGCTTGCAGCGGAGGATGACGACACGCTGCTATCCAACAGATTGCCAGTTCCCGCCAAACTGGTGGCATCGCCCTGGCCCGTTGTTGGCGTAAACGTTGCAGTAGAGCTGCCCATAGAGGTGAAGCTTGCAAGACCCACGGAGCCACCGTCTGCTCGGCTTAGTGTCAGAACACCATTCGAGTCCATCGCTGCCGTGATGTTCGAACCGCTTAGCGCTGTGTTCAAACTGTTCGCGAAAGCCTGACGACTGGTGCTGCTATCGAGATCCAACACTGCACTCGAAAGCGTATAGTCCGACGTTCCATTATTGATGGTCATGGAGTAGATATCATCTCCCGAGAAGGTAATATCTGCACTAGTTGCGGAAGCTAAAACACCCTCTGCACTGGCGGTTGAGCCGCCAGTAGCATAAACGTCGTTTTGCTGCGCGATAACCGTCGCGCCCTGCTCCGTGGTCTTGCCCGCTATTGTCAGACGGAAGGCATCATCATTTACGCCTGAAGTGGTCAGCCCACTAATAGACACGTCGCCGCCTTCACGGTGCAAGATCTTGATCTCGGCCCCATTAACTTCGTACTCGAAT
>DNHK01000146.1 GCA_003485905.1 Gammaproteobacteria bacterium
AGTAGCATGCCTACCACGACAACGGATATACCTAAGCCTCCGGCTAAGCCACCAAATAGGCGCGCCATCGTGTCCAGCAACCGCTCCGCTAACCCAGTGCGCTCCAGCATGATCCCCATCAAAACAAACAATGGCACAGCAATTAAGGTCTGATTGATCATTGTCCCGTAAACGCGCTCTGGCATTGCCTTTAATAGGGCTGGATCAAAATTACCAGTGACGATCCCCCCAGAGGCAAATAATAAAGCCACCCCAGCTAGCGTAAATGCAACCGGATAGCCTAACAGCAGAGCACCGCAGACCCCGATAAACATAAGTATTGGAAGCCACTCAAGCATGCGTAATCAATCGTCCCTATACAGTAGTAGAGTATTCCTTAGCACTTCAGCAAAACCTTGAATGATCAGAAAGGCCGACGCTAACGGAACAACGCTCTTAAGTAAAAATACTGCAGGAATACCACTAGCCTCACCCGAGGTTTCTCGTATTGCCCATGAATGGCTAGCAAACTCATAGCCGGTAAAGAATAGAAAAAACGAGACTGGTAATAAAAATAATATTGACCCAATAATATTGACCCAAGCTTTAGCTCTACTGCCCATAGATCGATACAGCACGTCCACTCGAACATGTCCGTCTCGTTTTAATGTCCAGGCGGCAGACAACATAAACGCTGACGCGTGCAGATAAATTACTAACTCCTGGTAAAAGGTTATGTCGCTATTACCTAATACATAGCGCATTACCACTACAGCACAGGAAAAGATCATCACACCGAAAACAAGCCATATAAGCACTCGCCCACTCAATACACTAATTGCATCTAATAGCTTAAGCATGAACCGATACTCGGGAATACATATTTTTAATCAAGAAGGCCTTGATTCATAACTTGGTAGGAATTGAGCGTGCAATTATGCATTTAATCCGTATTATTTACGATCTGTGAATTCATTGTTACAGCGCTTTGCACACTAAAAAATAACGAGACTCTTCAAATCCTTCTTTACAAATATCGAGGTACATTAACATGCAAGAATATACAGTGGTAATCGCCATGTTGGCTCTCATTCAGTACATGTATTTTTTAATGCGTGTTGGTGGAGCTCGCGCCAAGTTTGGCATAGATGCTCCAGCGACAACCGGCAATCCAGATTTTGAAAGAATCAACCGTGTGCACTACAACACTCTAGAGCAATTAGTTATCTTTATCCCAGCTCTATTCGCATTTAGTACCTACGTTAATCCGTTGTGGGCTCAGGCTGTAGGTGTCGCGTATATTATTGGTCGCTTTGTTTACGCTCAGGGGTATGTAAATGATGCGAAAAAACGTGCGCCGGGCATGATCATCACTATGTTCTCCAATGTAATATTGGTTGTTGGAACCATTATCGGTATATTTCTTTAAGTCTTTATCACTCGAAAAATGATCGACCACACTAAGACAAAACAGGTTTTTGTAGGGGGTACCGCTGTTGAAGCAGACCCTCTCGTCTATTTTTACGACGATTATTTATCAGATCATGAGTGTGAACGAATTATAGAACTCGCAAGACCAAAACTCGAACGGGCAACAGTTGTTGCAGAGGATGGGAGCGAAATAAGTGACGTTCGCACCAACGACTATATGTTTTTGAAACACAACGTCGATCCAGTGATTTGTGAAGTAGTGAATCGGGTAGCAGAGTTAGTGGAATTACCCGCGAATAATGCTGAAGACCTCCAAGTTGTGCACTATGACGAAGGTCAGGAGTACAAACCACACCAAGACGCATTCGACCCTAACCAGCCGGAATATAAACAGTTCCTCGGGAAGTCTGGACAGCGAGTTATGACGGCGCTGATGTACCTAAACGACGTAGCAAAAGGCGGGGGCACTGGCTTTCCACATTTGGATGCCGAAATTAGGCCACGTAAAGGCCGTATCGTGATCTTTCAGACCTGCGTATATGGTACCAAAGAGCCTAACCCAAAATCTCTACATGGCGGCTTGCCTGTTGGGGAAAATCAGACTAAATGGGCAGCCAACCTTTGGTTTCGAGAAGGGATGTTCCAACAGCCTGATCCTGATGATCACGTTTACACGCGCGTATTCGATTAGACACAATAATTCAGTTAGTTAATAGCTCTATCGTCCAAGTCTTCTATTAATGACTCGCGTATGTTGGCGACAACGCTGTTGATGGCCACAGTGCATGCCGCATGATCGATCCCAGCCGCTAAATTTGCACCATTTTTGAGCGCTACTATCATGCTTGGTGATAATTCAAAACGCATAAAATGTACCGTCGAAGTTCGCGCCCCGTCGTCTCTTGCAAGGTCTTCATCGGCAATAGCAAACACTTTCTCGCAATCCTCAACCTGCAACCAAACTTTATGTTCAATCCCTCGTAACTCAACAGTCTTTTGTTCACGAATATCAGGATCCGGATACTCCAACATAAAGGTGGCTTTAAGGTTGTTGCCGTCCGGAATTAGAGGATTATAAACCGCTAATTCTTCTTCAATACCGGCTCCGTCAAAGGTCTTTTCTACTCGTAACACTTCTTGTATTTGGTACTGTATGGTTGTCCGGCTTTCAAAATATAGCCGCGCATTATCTCCCAAAGCTAACTGACGATTCTTCTTATACGCCATAATATCAGCTCTAAATTGTGGCCGAATTTCAGCATATTGCTCTAAACTATATAAATCCTCTCTACTCAATTTGTTCATGTTATTTATCCTGTCAAATCCCATATGCTTTTCGCAGTAGTGTCATTGGGTGTGTTGCCTTATCTGAAGTTTTCGAGAGCGCAGCTAAATGTTCAGCCGCCATAGGACAATCACTGGAAAAATAATCCGCTGATTGTTGTTCCATTTTACGGACCACTGGGCGTGCTATTTTTACAGAAGTGGCATAGGTATCCTTTTTCATTGCATAAGTTCCGTCATGTCCGGAGCAACGTTCAATCGCATTTACATTGGTGTCAGGTACCAATGCGAGAATATCTCGCGTCTTTAACCCAATCTTTTGCACCCTTAAATGGCAAGCAACCTGATAGGAGATATCCCCAAGTGAATTTTTAAAATCAGTTTCCAATAATCCACTTTTATGTCGCAAATAAAGATATTCAAACGGATCATAAAAAGCCTCCTGAACTTTTCTTACCTCAGGGTCATCTGGAAACATCAACGGCAGTTCCTGCTTATACATCAGCACGCAGGAAGGAATGGGAGCAATTAAATCGTAGCCCTCATCTACCATTTTCGCCAAGACCGGAATATTTTTATCTTTTAACTTTTCAACGGCATCCAAATCTCCAAGCTCCATTTTTGGCATACCGCAGCAGGCCTCTTTTTCCACCAAGTCCACGACAATATTATTGTGACGGTAGACCTTGCGAAAATCCTCACCAAGATTCGGACTATTATAATTCCCGTAGCAAGTCGCATATAAAGCGACCTTACCGGTAGTGTTTCCCGCCATAGTAGGTTCGGCCTCTTGGTCAGCCTCTTGCCACACCCTACGCAATGTTTTGCCGCTATATTCGGGTAACACCGCGTCTTTATGAATACCAAAGCCGGCTTCAAACGCTTTGCGAAACGTTTTATTTTTATTCAATGCATTCGCTGTCTGCTCCACTACAGGAATGGTTATAAGTTTTGCCAGAGTATCTGTGCTGCTAATTGATTTATCCCGGAAAGAAGCTCCCTGTTGCTTAAATTTTTGTGCTTTCCCCCGTAACATTAAGTGTGGAAAATCCACGTTCCACTCATGTGGCGGCACATAGGGGCATTTGCTCATATAACACATATCACAGAGATAACACTGATCGACGACCTTCATAAAATCGTTCTTATCAATACCATCAACTTCCATCGTCTCTGATTCATCAACCAGATCAAATAGAGTAGGAAAAGCATCACATAAGCTCACACATCGACGACAGCCATGACAAATATCATAAACCCTCTCAAGCTCATCGTTAAGTGAATCTCTATCCCAAAAATCTTCCGACTTCCAATCGATTGGGTGTCGGGTCGGTGCCTCTAAACTGCCTTCTCGAAACGCCACAGTGTCACTCCAGCTAAGATTATCTAAACTCTTCCAAGTTAATAAAAATTCAAAATAGAAAGTAAAACCAAACCGGGCGCCTTTATAAGGCGCCCGGTGTGCAGAAAATCTAAACGATAATCTAGTCGTCCAAACTATCTAAAGTCTTCTGGAACTTGTTTGCATGTGAACGCTCGGCCTTAGCCAAGGTCTCAAACCAATCCGCAATTTCATCAAAACCCTCATCCCGCGCGGTCGCCGCCATGCCAGGATACATGTCTGTA
>DNHK01000370.1:0-1043 GCA_003485905.1 Gammaproteobacteria bacterium
TCGCATGATCTGCATTTAGTGATGTCAGCAACCGACGAAGTCATTTGTTTAAATCAGCATGTTTGTTGTCATGGTCATCCCGAACAAGTGAGTAATGACCCCGCCTATCTTGAGCTGTTCGGTAAAAAACAAGCAGAATCCTTGGCGGTATACGCGCACCATCATAATCATAACCACAGTTTAGATGGCGAAGTGATAGACCCTGATCACGATCATACGCACGAAGGGCATAAGCATGGCTGATTTTGTTTTGCGTGCGCTGGCAGCTGGATTACTGGTTGCATTAATCACTGGCCCGCTCGGTTGTTTTATCGTGTGGCGTCGCATGGCCTACTTTGGTGACACTCTGGCTCACTCAGCCTTGCTTGGTATTTCTTTCGGCTTGCTAATGGATATCAATCTACAGTTCGCTGTTATTCTTGCTTGCCTGGCTATCGCACTTTTATTAGTGCAAATGGAAAGCCGGCATCACCTGGCTACCGATACTATTCTTGGTATTCTCGCGCATAGTTCATTGGCTTTTGGTTTAGTTATTTTAAGCTTTACGGATGTAAATATTGATTTAATGTCTTATCTTTTTGGTGACCTGCTCACCGCAAGCAATCAGGATTTGCTCTGGATAAGTGCAGGCGTTGGCGCCGCATTAGTCGTACTCGCCTTAACCTGGAATAAATTGCTGACCATTACCTTGCATCAAGAACTTGCCCAAGTGGAAGGCTTGGCCGTAGGCAAAATACGTTTGCTGTTGATGCTATTAATTGCAACGGTTATTGCTCTTAGCATGAAAGTAGTGGGTATATTGCTGATCACCTCATTGATGATTATTCCACCAGCCATCGCCAGATCTTATTCAAGCTCCCCTGAAAAAATGGCAATTCTTGCCAGCTTGATTGGTTGTCTTGCAGTGTGTGGTGGCCTACTCGCTTCGTTCTATCTAGATACCCCCAGCGGCCCAAGTATTGTTGTTAGCGCAGCAGTTCTCTTTATGATCAGTTCAAGCTTTAATAGAAATTAGCACTGCTCAGCTGTAGCGAATGCGCTCA
>DNHK01000370.1:1092-7781 GCA_003485905.1 Gammaproteobacteria bacterium
TCAAGGGTGGATCGCTCCTTCACGCGATTTTGGTAGTCAAGAGGGGGGTAGTATTGACGAGCTCTTTAAACTCTCTTCAAAAAGGTGAAAGTTCTATACAATTCATATTTTCGCAACTAGAGTGCAACAGATATATAGGTAAGTCGACGCGCCCCTAATGGGTTTAAATCGATCGTTTATCTGATATTCATTTGATAGGCCGAATAAAAAAGAACCATCTCTATCGGCATGTTTTGAGGTTGATTTATGACACACGATACAAAGATTGATTTTATTTACTTATCCGAACCCGACATGATTAAAGCCGGTGTCACCGACATGCCTGGCTGCGTGGATACGATGGATGAAATGTTCACTTTGTTGTACAAGGGTGATTACCGCATGGCCGGTCCAAACAGTGACTCTCATGGCGCTATGATTACCTTCCCAGATGACTCGCCTTTCCCACTGATGCCGAAGCCGACGGCTGATCGGCGTTTAATGGCGATGCCTGCGTATCTTGGCGGAAACTTTCAAACCTCTGGTGTGAAGTGGTATGGATCGAATATTGCGAATCGCGAAAAAGGCCTGCCACGTTCTATTTTAATGTTTATTTTAAGTGATACCGATACCGGAGCGCCGCTGGCTTACATGTCGGCAAACTTGTTGTCGGCATATCGAACGGGTGCCGTCCCGGGAGTAGGCGCACGCTATCTTGCCCGTAAAGATTCAAAAGTGATTGGCTTGCTTGGGCCAGGCGTGATGGCGAAAACCTCAGTCTCTGCGTTTATGGCCGTGTGCCCTGAAATCGATACTTTGAAAGTTAAAGGTCGTGGCCAGCGCAGCCTAGATGTCTTCATTGCCTGGTTAAATGAAACCTTCCCGCAAATTACCAATGTTCAGGTTGTGGATGACTTGGAAGAAGTGGTTCGGAATTCCGACATCGTCACTTATTGCAATTCAGGCCTGCCTGGTGATCCGTCAACCTATCCAATTGTAAAACGCGAATGGGTGAAACCCGGCACCTTTTTTGCGATGCCGGCTTACTGTAGTTTAGACGACGGCATGGAGCAAGACGATGTGCGCAAAGTGCTTGATAACACTGGCTTATATCAAGCCTGGTATGAAGAAGTACCCAAGCCAGCGCATAACTATATACCTTTACCCGGTGTTCGCTTTATGGACATGATCGCAGAAGGCAAGCTCACCCTGGAGCAACTGGAAGACCTCGGGAAAATTACCGCTGGGGAAGCGCCTGGACGTAAAAATGACGATGAAATTATCATCATGTCGGTTGGTGGTATGCCAGTAGAAGATGTGGCTTGGGCCACGGTGGTTTATCGCAATGCTTTAGAAAAAGACATTGGCGTGAAATTAAATCTTTGGGACGAACCGGTTCTAAAATAAGACTCGCGTTATTTTCTATGCGCCTTTATTAACATTCCTAACAAATATTTGAGAAAAATATGAGCAAAATAGTAAAAGTGAAAACCGGATCAAAGCTTGAAGAGACTGCAAGCTATTCCCGGGCGGTTATGGTCGATAACTGGATTTATGTTTCCAACACTGCTGGGCGTAACCCCGTCACACAAAAAATTCCAGAAGATATCATCGAACAAACACAGCAAGTTTTTCACAATATAGAGCGGGCGCTTGCTGCCGTTGATGCGACCTTAGCCGATGTTGTGATGTCGCGAGTTTTTATTCAAAACCCCGCCGAGACACATACAGTTATGGAATTTATTGGGACAAAATTTCGAGGGGTGAACCCCGCCACGACAGTCACCAGTCCACCACTGGGCTCAGCAGAGTATAAAGTAGAGTTAGAAGTAACAGCCTATCGTGGCGCAGGTTCGGCGCAGGTTGAAGAAGTACTGATCTCAGTTTGATACACCTATAGAGCATGGCAATATTTATTTTGTTTGGAAGCTTGTTATGACAACAACCCTAAAAAAAATTGAAACACAAGATGCCCTCCCTGAATCCACCAGCGTTGTAATCATCGGTGGCGGCATTGTCGGTGTAAGCGCTGCCTTAACTTTAGCCGAACGTAACATTCCGGTTGTGCTTCTTGAAAAAGGCCATATCGCCGGTGAGCAATCTTCTCGGAATTTGGGCTGGATTCGAAAAACAAATCGACATGTTGATGACGTGCCATTGGCTCAAGCGTCAGATAAGCTCTGGAACGAAATGCCAGAACGTATTGGTCAAAGCGTTGGTTATAAGCAATCAGGCATTCTGTTTTTAGCGAAAACCGATGAGCAGTTGGCCATGCAAGAAAGCTGGCTTAAGTCGGTAGAATCTCTGTCTTTAGATTCCAGACTTCTTAGTACAGAACAAATTAAACAGCACGCGCCTGGTGGGCAAGGTAATTGGGTTGGTGGTTTGTACACGCCATCTGATGGTTGTGCCGAACCTTCCATCACCGTCCCAGCCATGGCCCAGTCTGCTATCAACAAGGGTGCAAGCATCATTCAGCACTGTGCCGTGCGTTCACTTTCTACAACAGCGGGAAAAGTGTGTGGTGTCATCACAGAAAAAGGCGAAATACGTTGTGATAATGTGTTGTTAGCAGGCGGCGCTTGGTCACGTCGCTTTTTAGGCAACCATGGTGTGTCATTACCAACGCTGGGTTTAATCTGTTCTGTATTGCGCACCAAAGCCTTGGATGGTCCAACCGACATTGCCGTCGGCGGCCCGGATTTTTCATTTAGAAAACACATCGATGGCGGCTTTATTATTACGCAACGCGGCAAGCTCGATGCGCCGATTACACTCGATCACTTGTTAATAGGGCGGCGCTATCTGAAGCAGCTTCGTACGCAAAGCAGTTTTTTACGCATCAGGCTTGGTCCTTATTTTTTGAAGGATTTAGCTATAGCACGGCGCTGGAGTGCAACTGATATTTCTCCCTTTGAAAAAATTCGAACCATGAATCCATCTGTGAATGAAGGCTTAAACGCAGACGCTTTAAACAATCTGCGCCAAGCTTGGCCGGTATTTAATGCCGCTGAGCTAGAAGAAACATGGGCGGGCTTAATTGATGTAACACCAGATTCAAACCCGGTTATTGATCAAATTAATCAGCTTCCTGGACTCACTATTGCCACGGGTTTTTCTGGTCATGGTTTTGGTACTGGTCCGGCAGCGGGACAATTGGCCGCCGATATAGTGTCGAACTCGACACCGCTTATTGACCCAAGCCCTTATCGATTCGATAGATTGTAAAATACTTATTGGCATCGAAGTGACTTTAGGAGCCCAAGATGACAGAGATTCAAACAATCTCAGGTGAAAAAACAGCACCCACTGGTGGAGCAGGCACATTAAAAATGGGGTTGCCCACTATGATGGCAGTCTGCATAGGAGTGGTGATTGTCCAAGGGGCGATGATCTCAGGTATGCAAGGCATTGGTATAGGTGGCTTGGGATTTATCGCTGCAATGTTTGTAGCATTAGTGTTAGCACAATTTAATGCCATGAGTTTTTCAGAACTCTCACTGATGTTTCCCCAAGAAGGCACATTAGCCACCTACACTCAAAAAGCGATTGGGCACTTTCCTGCGATCGTTGCAGTTTTTTCCGGCTATGTTGTCGTCGCCATACTCGCAATCCCGGTAGAAATGGTATTGGTAGATGCAATGTTGGAGAACCTATTGCCTGGTGTGATTCCAGAAAAAATCGTGCCCTTACTTATTCTAATTACTTTGTCCATAAGCAATTTAATTGGTACGGATGTGTTTGCCAGGATCCAGAATTTTCTCGCATTTATCCTGGTGAGTGCACTCATTGTTGTTGGGCTTGTTGCGATCACTGGCTTGGGCGCACCGTATCCTAGTATTGCTGGTACTTCCGTAGATTGGAGCTTTACCAATATCGCCAATTTTAGTTTTATTGGTCTTGTTGCGCTGTCGATGTGGTTATTTGTTGGGGTTGAGTTTATTTGCCCAATGATTAATGAAGTGAAAAATCCCACAAAAAATATTCCACTGGCTATGCAATTATCGCTAGTGATGATGTTTTGTATATTCGTGGCGTTTGTTGTGGGTGCTGGTCTCTATGTCAATGTGGAAACCCTTTTAGGTTCCGCGATTCCTTATTTGGATTATATCAGCGCAGTCTTTGGTAAAAGCGGCCTGGCTATTGCAACTGTCATGGCATTAGCGGCCACCTGCAGTACGATCAATACCATTTTGGCTTCAGTGCCTCGCATGCTGCATGGGATGGCGTATCAAAAACAAGCGTTTCCACAGCTTAAAGCCAGCAACAAATACGGCGCGCCATGGGTAGGTATTATCATGATTTCAAGCTGTATTGGTATTGCCTATTTAATTGCCGATGTCGATTCGCTGGTGACCTTAGTTATTTCCGCATCAACCTGCTGGCTACTTGCCTACGTGGTTGCGCATATCGATGTCATGGTATTACGCAAACGACTTCCAAACCATGAACGGCCTTATCGCACGCCATTTTATCCGCTACCTCAAGTGTTAGGTATCGTCACAATGATATATATCGCATTGAATAATTCTCCATCGCCCGAAATGACAAACACCGTGTTCGCTATTTCTGGAACTATGATTTTATTACTCAGTATTGTGGGTGGTTTATGGGTGAAATTTTATATGAAGCGAGGCTTGTTCGAGCCGGATATGGATTGATGCTTTTCTTTTTATCGCAAACTTAATACTGATTTTTCATTTTAATTAGTTCTAGAGAGAGCGATGGATACCAAACTAAGATTCTACTACACAAGTGAAGGATATGCCTCACTTTGTGCTTTACTGGGAACAAAGAAAAGAGGTTTAACGAATGCATGACAAGGCCGTCAAAACTTGCACACTATGTCGACTGGACTTACTCACGGTTGTAAAATTTTACGATGGTCTTAACATCTCACAGCAGCATCTCTTATGAATTTCGGCGATGAATTTAATAATGTTCGAATAAAAACTAGCGGCGCTGAAATTAATCTGGTGCATGGTGGGTCAGGCACTCCTCTACTATTATTGCATGGCTATCCCCAGACCCACGTCATGTGGCACAAGGTTGCTCCGCGCCTTGCAAAAACTTTCCATGTCGTTTGCCCTGACTTAAGAGGCTATGGAGACAGCTCCAAGCCTCCGAGCAAACCAGATCATTCACCTTATTCAAAGCGTGCTATGGCTAAAGACATGGTCGAAGTGATGGCGTCTCTTGGTTATAGTGAATTTCTAGTGGCAGGACATGACCGAGGAGCCAGAGTGGTGCATCGGATGGCTCTGGATTATCCTGAGAAAATCAAGAAGGCTTGTGTGATGGACATCGCTCCTACACATCACATGTTCAAAACTACTGACCAACACTTTGCTACAGGTTATTATCATTGGTTCTTCCTAATACAGCCCAATGGTTTACCTGAGCGAATGATCGGCGCCGACCCTGTTTACTATCTTTCTGAAAAACTAAAACAGTGGAGTGCTCCCGGGGTGGTGTTCACAGAAGAAGCAATCGCCGAATATTTGCGCTGCTTCAGTAAGCCAGAGACAATTCACGCTTCATGTGAAGATTATCGCGCCGCTGCAAGTATTGATCTGACTCATGACGAGGAAGATTTAAATAAAAAGGTTTTGTGTCCTCTGTTAACATTATGGGGAGCGAAAGGATTTATAAACCGAACATATGATGTGCTTAGTGTATGGAACGAATATGCCGAACAAGTTGAAGGAAAAGCCTTGGATAGCGGTCATTATTTACCCGAAGAAGATCCCGAGGCCGTCTACGATGAATTACTTCGATTCTTTGGTGACAGTTAATACTTCTAGCAATACAACTCAGATTAATGATTCCATGGCGCATTTTTAATACCTGTAAATTACGGCTCAGCCAGTAAAAACCATGAGGGTATATTATGTCCAAGACAATTGCTTTTGACGTATATGGAACATTAATTGATACCCATTGGGTTGTTTCTGCATTACAGGAAATAATGGGTGATCAAGCAAAATATTTTTCTCAAACCTGGCGCGACAAACAACTGGAATATTCTTTTCGTCGTGGCTTAATGCAAAATTATGAGACTTTTGCTGTTTGCACAAGCAATGCTCTCGATTACACCTGTATATTTTATGAAGTTGATCTCACGCAAGAACAGAAAAATAAATTGCTTAAAAGCTACCAATCGCTTCCAGCTTTCAAAGATGTTGAAGGTGGACTATCAAAATTACAAGCAAATAATTATCGCTTGTTTGCGTTTTCAAACGGCACCGCTAATGCTGTCGAGACTTTACTTGTTAAGGCACAAATAAGAAATTATTTTCTAGGAGTTGTTAGTGTCGATGATCTCAAATCATTTAAACCAAACCCCGCTGTATACCACCATTTTTTAAGAGAGTCTGGCGCTAAAGGTAGTGATGCTTGGTTAGTCTCAAGTAATCCTTTTGATGTTATAGGTGCAATTTCCACAGGTATGCGTGCCGCTTGGGTAAAGCGCTCAACAAATGCAATTTTCGACCCTTGGGGAATTGAGCCAACTATAACAGTATATAATCTAGGCGAATTATATGAAAAAATTAGATAAACGCTCCTTCCTTCTAATAAGCAAATTTATAATATGAGAGGATAGCCCGTTGAATAACATGCAAGTAATTACCGAATTCCTGGGTTGGTGTACTGTTATAAATTATGGGGTTTTAATATTCTCCACTCTTATGATTACTACCGTTGGCGAC
>DNHK01000323.1:0-4174 GCA_003485905.1 Gammaproteobacteria bacterium
ATAAAAAAATAGCGATGTTCTGCACTGGCGGGATCCGCTGTGAAAAGTCTACATCTTTGCTGAAGACTCAAGGTTTCGATAAGGTTTATCACCTAAAAGGCGGGATACTCAATTATCTTGATAAAGTTCCCGAAGAGGATAGCCTGTGGCAAGGTGAGTGCTTCGTGTTTGATGACCGAGTAGCTGTGGATAAGCACCTAAATAAAGGACAATATGATCAATGTCACGCTTGCCGCCGACCAATCACTGAGTCAGATAAGGCAAAGACTAGCTACGTACCTGGAGTGAGTTGTTTGCATTGCGTTAAGAACACCACTGATGAGCAGAAACAACGGTATGCCGAAAGGCAAAAGCAAATGCAGTACGCTCGTGTCCGGGGTCAAAAACATATTGGTGGTGACGTACAAAAACAAATTAGTGAAAACCGGGCGCTGAAACTAGCTCGCAAGTTGGAGAACACTCAATAACCGTAGCGACTTGTCATGAAAGAACTACTGCTCCTCATGCTGTTATCAGTCACCATTATCCTTGGGGGTATTTGGCTAGTAGAGCAACCCCAGGTGCGTACGTCACGCGATGAATTAAATTCAACTTTAGAGGAAGTTGATAAAACCGTTTTTCGAGCCGTTCCCGATAAACCTGTAATCTCGCCACCCCGCCCCCCAACCGCTACTCAACAAGCCCTTAGCCAAGGTAACTACCAATCCGCAGTTGAAGAATTCGAAAACGTTTGGAACGATAGTGAAGAGCAAGCAGAAATTGAACGGCAAAGAATTTTATCGGGTGCCAAAGCACTAATAAATTCAGGACAGCCGACAGAGGCCGAATCACTACTTATTACCTACCGGGAAGCCTTCATCACCGACCCAGATCCGCTTGTGCTGCTAACTGAAATAATGGAGCAACAAGGGCGCATCGAGGAAGCGCTAAATTATAGCCTTGAATTGCGTGAGTTATTATTAGATCTGGACAAGCAGGCGATAACCGACCGTCGAATAGTGGCGCTCGCTGCCTCTTTTAAGGCTGAAATGGAAAAGATCGACAACCACACAGAAATTGTCGTTTTATATCAATCGCTCTACAACCGATACCCCGGTAATCAATCAATTGTATTCGAATTAGGCATGGCTTATTTTGCAGTCGAACAGTTCGGGGACGCCTGGGGGATGTTTAATCAATTAGTTTACGAGCCGACTTGGCAAGCACGTGCAACTCGCATGCTTGAACGGATACAAGACGCGCAGAACAATCTCAGTTCTGGGGCAACTGCCACCCCGCCGGGAAATGTAGTACAACTTACACAAAGTGGTGACCACTACCTGGTAGATTCCAGCATTAATGCAGCCAATGCGTTGTTACTACTTGATACAGGAGCATCAATAACCGCGTTGGACAGTAAGTTTTTGGAACGAATTGGTGCCCGGGACACTGGTCGTCGTTTGACATTGCAAACTGCTAATGGACAAACCGAAGGCATAGTTTATGAAATTCGTTTACTCCGCATCGGTCGGACTCAAGTGCACAATTTCGAGGTTGCTGGATTAGATTTTGGCGAACGCACACGATTTGATGGATTGTTAGGCATGGATTTTTTAAATATGTTCAGTTACACCATTGACAACAGCAATAATACTCTAATGCTGACGCCAAATTAACGTCCAGCGTAGCCACTAAATAATAGACCCCAAATGGAAATCTCCCTATTTCCGCTAAGTACAGTTTTACTGCCAGGAGGCAGCCTATCTTTGCAGCTATTTGAGCCGAGGTATTTAGAAATGGCTGCACATTGCCTTAAAACAAACTCCACTTTTGGGGTCGTGCTTATTAAAAAAGGTAATGAAACGGGGAGTCCTGCAAACACTTTTACTACTGGTACAACGGCGCGCATAAGCGAGTGGGATCGTCTCGACAACGGTATGTTAGGTATTCAATGTACCGGCGAGCAAATCTTCTCAATTCAACACAGAAAAACCCAAAAGCTAAACCTGCAGAGTGCGATAATTGAATTCGTCGAGGATGTAAGTTTTGATCCTTTACCAGCCAGCTATCTAGCATTTTTGGAGTTATGGAGAAGGCTACAGTACACGGCTGACTTGTTCATTCCGGCACAACCTCTAAATGCGTGGAATGAACTGTACCGCTTTTGTGATGCAGTGAATATCCCAGTAAATATTAAACAAAATGTACTTGAGAGCTCTGATTTAGAAGTTACTGCAGATTTATTACTGGGTGTAGCTCAGAAAGTAGATATTAGTATTAATGAAAAATATCAACAGTAGTTTGGTGGTTGATGTTCAGTAAATAATCTGTATTATTTTCGTCCTATCTAGTCATGCTAAAATTGCGATCAATTAGCCATTAGATGTCAAAACTAAACTAAAAAATGAGCCCTGAGGAAGATCCAATCCGAAGCGTAACGCGAGCCGATATCGAGTCTCGCCTGGGTGCATCACGGCAAGCAAAATCTCGAAGTTCAGGTCGACAGCCTGCGCAAAATATCAATTTAGCACACACCGCAACTGGAACCTCTCGAGAAACCCGCATGTTAGGCGGTCAACTTGGTTCTGTTTCACGCAAACGAAATAGAGTACAAAGCAGCAAACTCAGTTGGTGGATTTTCGGTTCATTTATTGTGCTTATTGCGATTGCTTTGCTTATCCCTAACCCAAGTGAAGATACAAGCATATCAAATGTTATCGAGGGGAAACTTCCTACCACCCCCGAACCCGATGCCATATACCGTGAATCCAGGAATGACGAAACCGCCGAAATTGTAGACCAACCTGAAGCGAGCTTTGTACGCGAAGATGACCTTGGTCGAGTACAAGCGTATGCAGAAGAAGAACGCGTCACGGACATTATTCAACAAACACTTGTGCAAGCTCAGGAATTCGAAAACTCAGGAAACTTAAGTATCCCCGCTGATAATAACGCTGCGGCAATGTACCAAAAGATACTTGAGCTTGATCCTTCCAATACTGATGCGACTCAGGGCATAAGCAGAATTCTGGCCACGTTACTGACTAACGCCAGCGAGGCATTGACCGAGGATAATTATTCGCAAGCTCAGGGCATTTTGCAACGAATGCAAAATATTGATGCCGAAAACCGCCGGACTCTATCCCTGGAAAATGCTCTAAATCAATATCAAAATGAACAAGATGAACGTGCAACAACTATTTCAGCTTTACTGCGATCTGCCGAAAACTCTCTTGAGACCGCCAATGTGTTAAATCCGCCTCGCGACAATGCCCTGTTTTATTATCAGCAGGTATTGAGTTTAGACGCGGGCAATTCTTTAGCTCGCGGAGGGATAGAACGAATCATCACCCAACAATTGGAATTGGCTAGTCAGTCAATATTAGAAAGTGACCTTGATGCCGCGGCTACTCGATTAAATACTGTAGAAGCAGTTGCACCGAATAATTCTTCGTTAGCGTTACTTCAGGCTCAAATTGATGCGCTTACGGCTATACCACTGGAGGCACAAACGAACGTTCCCGCCGAAGTGGACAGCCCAGGCGAGAGTAATCTTGGCGAAATTGCAAACGCAGATTCCAACGTCACCACCAATCTGGATCCTATAGAGATCGAGAACCCTGGAGGCGAAACAACTGCTGACGCTCAGCCAAGCCTCAGCCAAGCGGCTGACGTTGTCGACACTGAAGTCATTGCCGAGCAACCCGGAATCATTGCCTTAAGTGAGTTCGATATGGCAACGGGACTCCAGCACTACTATCACGGGCGCTATGATGAGGCCTATGAGACCCTCAAGCCATTAGCTGATCGCGGCGTTGTTCGTGCGCAATTCCGTCTGGCTGTTATGCAACAACTCGGGCGCGGAACGGCAGAAGATGAAACCGCAGCTGAAGATTTATATCGCCGTACACTACCTGAGATTAGAGCAAATGCTGAGGCAGGAGTAGATTGGGCACAAGCCGATCTAGCGTCATTATACGAAGATGGCATGGTTGTAGGCCAGGATATAGAAAGAGCATTCTCGTGGTATTTGCGCGCCGCAGAACAGGGCTATTCTGGGGCCCAAACCAACTTGGGTACTCTATATTACTACGGGAGGGGCGTTGAAAAGAGTCGCGAAAAAGCCATTGAATGGTATCGGGCGGCTGCGGATCAAGGTGACCTAGTGGCAAGAGACAACTTAAGTAAACTTGGG
>DNHK01000323.1:4193-4466 GCA_003485905.1 Gammaproteobacteria bacterium
AACCATGAGCTTGAGAGCTTGGAATTAGCCGATAAAGTTAGTTACTCAGCTTACCTAGCTTATGGAATCAACCGTGTATTTTGCTGAGTCAAAATCAGGTTCTGGATATTGAGGAGCCATTGACTGGAATGCATCCAAAACAACACTGTTAATTGCGTAGTCCCGGGCGATTCGATTCTCAGACGGAATCACAAACCATGGCGCTTGCATAGTGCTGCAATTATTTAGCGCATTATCGGACGCTTCCTTATACTGTTTCCACAGTTTTCGTTC